>CAIQXC010000096.1 GCA_903875675.1 Akkermansiaceae bacterium | reverse complement strand
CTTTACGGTGGTGCGATCCCAGCCCAGTTCGCGTTTGGCCCATGCCGCTCCGCCCCGTCCCAGACCGACGATCACCGAGGCCATGAGTAATCGCCGCGCCTGGCCGTTGAGCTGAGCGAGAGTCTGCTCCCAAATTTTCCGAGTTTCCGCTGTGATGTTGAGCTTCATGCGAGAAGCTTAACATCTCCAAAGCATTTGTCGAATTAATTTTGGCGGAGCTCCTTATGAGTCCACCTGAGTTCTAGATTTCGTCGGCATTGAGCCAGCGGAAGGCCACGACTCGAAAACGCCGACCCAGTGTCTTGTTTGATTCGCTCGTTAGGGATGCTGGAGCGGTCTCGGCCGGGTCGGCAGGATCGAACCAATCGGGCAAGCGCTGTACGACGGCCTCGCAGATGGCGCTGGCGGTGACCTGTCCCGTCGCATCGCGGGCCTCGCCGTAGCTGCGGATGGTGAAAGTGTCTGAGCGCGCGGTGGCGGCATTCCCGAGCACGTTGAGCAGGTCGGCCTGGGTGAGATAGCCCGGAGCCCCCTGATAGCTGGAGCCGGTGCCGGCCGCTGCATTCGCATACTTGTAGTTGGTCACTGCCGCGGCCGGAATCTCGAAGCCCGCGTTTGCCGCTATGGCCACGGCGCTGTTGAGATTGGAATCGTCGATAGCCTGTTGAAGTGCGCCGCGCTGGGCGGTATCGCCCGTGCCCAGGCGGCGGTTGACCAACTCCGCCATCGAGAGAAATGGGCCGCGCAGGCGGACCTGGTTGACGATGTTTTCAGCAAGGGTCTGCAACTGGGCATCCGAATACTCGCGCGGGCCGAGCCAATAGCCGTCCAGGGCATTGCCGCCGTCTGCTGCGGATTTGGAGGCCGGGAGGCGGAAGCGGCTGATGCGGGCTTCGTTGGCGGCCGGTGGAGTCAGGGCGGTGAGGGTCGAGGTGCCCGCCGTCTTGTCAATTTGGCAGAATAGCGCCTGCGCATCATGGATGGAAGCGAGCATTGCCTTCCATGCCAGCACCGAGGTGGAGTTGATGTTGAAAGCACCCTTCATCATTTGCCAGGCGGCAATATTGGCATAGGCCGTGGACTTGGCGACTTCACCGGGGAAAGCGGACGCAGGCTTTCCGTTGGGCCGATAGAGGAGCAACCGCGGGTCGTCGAGCGGTTTGTCGGCGGCGAAGTCAGAGGCGATGGTGGTGGTTGTCCTTCCACTTCCAAACGACCCGATCTGGGACGCCAGGCCCGAGAAATAGAATCCGTCGTAGAGCGCGAGGTTGAGCAGGAACGAGTGATCCAGATATGTGTAACCGGAAACGGCATTGGCTTCCGATAGATTGTTAGGTGACATCAGTGGGTGCGCCCAAGAATTGCCGATGGGCTGGGCGAAGCGCGGCAGGTATCCCGAGGAGCCGCCGGGGTTGGCCCCGTTGAGGCTGGCCAAGGTCTGAATCGGCGCGAACGGGATGTCGTATTGGGTGCCGAATCGCGTGCCGTTGTTGGCGGTGAGGCCGGAGATGAAATTGTCGCGGTCTTGGGCGTCGAGCGAAAACACGCTGGCGGTGCCGTCCTCGAGGACTTGCATATCGATCTCGTGGGAGAAATTGGCCGGGTGTTCGCTGGCAACTTTCTGCGAAGACGCCCCGATATTGGCATGGGCGAAGCACCACGGCTTGGTGGCAAGCCGACCGTCCTGATTGGTGGAATCCCGGCCGCCCGACGTGGTCTTGGCCCGAACGGTGAACAAGGCGAAGGGTTTGGTATGAGTTAGGTCCTTGAGCGGCGTCTTTTGGTAATTGAGTATGGCGAGGGTATTGATTGTTCCGGTCTTCGGAAAGCGGAGGGTGCCGCCCGTGCCGAGAAGGAAGTTCTGGAGGCCGGAGGGGGATTCGTAATCCATGGCGATGGTATGGGTGGTCACTGGCTGGCTTGAGCCGCTCGCGGTTGTGGTCATCGTGACAATGAACTTGTTGGTGCTGAGCCCCGGCACACTCAGCGGGGCGAACACGACATGAATCTGGTCATCCCTGGCAAGACCGATGGTGCCGGCCCAGCGGCCGAAGTCCCTGTCGGAACCGCCGATGCGCATGGGGGCCGGATTCAGCCAGTCGGCAATGAAACCGACGCCGTCGCCGCGCCAACCGGGAATCGCGTCAATGTTCATGGTCATGGTCGTGGCAGTGTCTTTGCTGTCGAAGTCCCAGATAATCCGGCTACCGCGCAAATCATCCGACCAAGTGTGATTGGGATCGAGATATGGCGAGAAAATCT
>CAIQXC010000095.1 GCA_903875675.1 Akkermansiaceae bacterium | reverse complement strand
GGCAGTGGTGGCCGGTGCTGCCACCCGCGAAGCCGCCGTTGGGCAGGCCCATGCCGCCGCCGGCCGCATCGACTTTGCCGGGCTCCAACGCCGGAGTGATATCGGCATCCTGCATTTCACCTGATTTTCAGCACTATCCCCATGACTCTAAGTTCAGAAGACATCGCCGCCGCCGTGGACCGCTTGGCGGAGGCCATTCGCGCCAATACAGCCGACGCGCCCATCGCCCTCATCGGCATCCGCCGCCGCGGCGATGAGGTGGCTCAGCGCGTGCTCACCCGCCTCGCCGAAGATGACCGAGAACTCAATTTCGGCATCCTCGATATCTCACTTTACCGGGATGATTTCGAGCACCTTCACGAAAATCCCAAGCTCTTGGAATCGGATATCCCGTTCCCGATCGAGGGAGCCCACGTGATTCTGGTGGATGACGTCCTCTTCACCGGGCGAACGATCCGCGCTGCCCTCGATGCTCTCTCCGACTATGGCCGTCCTGCCAGAGTGGAACTCGCCGTGCTCGTTGATCGCGGGCATCGCGAACTGCCGATCCAGCCTGATTACACCGGCATCACCCTCAGCACCCGGCGCTGCGATCACGTGTTGGTATGTCTGGAAAAAACCGACGGGCTCGAGCAGATTCGTGTCATCGTGAAAGACCCGTCATGAACCCTCTCCCGCAGCGTAAAAAATCCCCGGAAGAACTCGCCAAACTCCGCGAAAACCTCGGCATTCTCCCTCCGCCGCCCAATCCAAGGCCGCAGCAGGGGCCGTCCGAATTGCCTCAGCCAGCCGACTTTTACGATCCGGGCGCTGCCTCGCTGCCCAATGTTCCGTTGCCCGCCCGTGATCGGTCCCAGTGGCGCTCGCTCAAGCAATCCGAACTCCGGGTCCAGCCAGAAGCCGAAACTCCGCCCGAACCAGCCAGCGATCTACCCGCGCCTTTCGGGCTGCCCCGCACCCCCCTCATCCCGGTCGCTCAGCCACAAAAACTCAAACCCCTGCGCCCGCCGCAACCCGCCTACACGCCTGCCACAGCCGACGCCACTTCTACCCCGACGACCCCCAGCAAACTGCCGCTCCAACGCCACAGCCCTGAGGAACTGGCCCAGGCCCGCCGCAGTGACGCCTTGGCAGTGATGTCGCAAGGTGCCTATCAGCTTCCCACCGCCGCCCACCCCCTCCTTCTCGCATGCGGCTATCTGATGGCCATCGGCGGTGCAGCCGCTCCGGTCATCTTGGACGGTTTGTCCAGCATGACCGAGTCCTACACCCTGTCCCTGAGGTGGAGCCACGGCTATCATCTGCTCACGGCTTGCTCCCTCGCAGTTCTTCCCATCGCCGCTTTCATCGCCATCACAAAATCCCTGTCCCGCCACCACGGGGCGTTTATCGCCATCATCGCGTTTTTCGCCCTCGTCTTCGCCGCTATTCATTACTTTTACCAACTCCGGCATGCCACATAAAGATTTGCTAGATATCGTTTCCCTTGAGCGCGAGGAGATCGAGCATCTCCTCGACCAAGCCGTACCGTTCAAGGATTTGTTCACTCGATCTGTGAAAAAAGTCCCGGCCCTCAAGGGCAAATCCGTGCTCATGCTGTTTTACGAGGCGAGCACCCGCACTCATTCGTCATTCGAGGTCGCCGCTAAACGCCTCTCCGCAGATGTCACTAACTTCGACGTCGCCCACTCATCCATCACCAAGGGCGAGTCAGTTAGGGAAACCATCGAGACCTTGCAGGCGATGCGCTCGGATTTTATCATCGTGCGCCACAGCCGTGCCGGCCTCCCCGGCACCATCGCTAGGCTCACTCGTGCATCGGTCATCAATGCGGGTGACGGTGCCCACGCTCATCCCACGCAGGCATTGTTGGATGCCTTTACCATCAAGGAGAAATTCCCGGATCCGGCCGGCAAGCGCGTCCTCATCATCGGCGATATCCTCCACTCCCGCGTTGCCCGTTCCACCAGCACCATCCTTAAGAAAATCGGCGTCGAGGTTGCTTTCCTCGGCCCTGGATCGCTCGTCCCTCGCGTCGGCCCGGAACATATCCGCCGCTTCACCAACTACAAGGAGGCCATGGATTGGACACCTGATATCGTCTATCTGCTTCGCGTGCAAATGGAGCGCCAGGACGTTCAATTCTTCCCCAGTCTGCGGGAATACCATCGGCTCTACGGCGTCACTGACGCACGCCTCGCCGAGATCCGCCAGCGCGGGCTCTATATCATGCATCCCGGCCCGGTCAACCGCGGCGTCGAACTCTGCGACGCCGTCATGGATTACGAACGCTCCCTCATCAATGATCAGGTCGAAAATGGTATTGCTGTTAGAATGGCCGTGCTTTATTGGCTCAAGCCTGGCGCAAAAGAAGAATAGCCTGCGATTTGCCTGATGCGTGTACCTCCGCAATATGATCGAAAGAGCAAGCTACCCGAACCCTGCACGCTGGTCTAACCTGATGCAATTCAGCCCCTATCAGCCAATCATCGCTTCGCGCCTCTCTCCGCGACATCTGCCCCTCCGCGTTTCGATCCAACCCATTTTTTAACCATGACCCTCCTCATCCAAAACGCCCGCATCGCCTCCGAGCACTCACCCGTCCTGACCCGTGGAGATGTACTGGTCGAGAACGGAATCATCAAGACCATCGCGGTTGGTATGGCCCCCGCAGACGGTGCCCGCGTCATCGATGCCCGAAACCGCATTGTCATGCCAGGCATGTTTGATGCTCATGTGCATTTCCGCGAACCCGGATTCGAAGCCAAGGAAACCATCGCCAGCGGCAGTGCTGCGGCCATCAATGGCGGCGTCACCGGGGTGGTGATGATGCCTAACACAAGTCCAGCCATTGATAGTGCCACGGTGGTGGCCAGCGTGTTGGAATCGGCCCGGCGCCATGCCCGCATTCCGGTGCTCACTTCCGGTTGCGTCACCAAGGGCCGGCAGGGCAAGGAGCTCGCTGCGATTGACGGGATGCGTGCGCTGGGCGTGAAGATGCTCACCGATGATGGCGACACCACTGCCGATCCGGCGCTGCTGCTGCGGGCGATGCAGTATGCCGGGGAATTTGGCATGTTTTTCGCCAGTCATTGCGAAGTGGCTGAACTGGCCGGGCCGCGGGCACTCAACGACGGGCTTGTCAGTTATCGGCTTGGCATCAAGGGATCGCCAGCCTGTGCCGAAGAGATCATCATTGATCGGGATATCCGCTTGGCCCATGCCACCGGTGCTCATATTCATATCCAACATGTTTCTAGCAAACTTGGCATGGAGACCATCCGCTGGTGGAAAAGCCGCGGCGATGTGCGCGTCACCGCCGAGGTCAGCCCGCATCACCTGCTGTTCAATGAGGAGCACATCGGCGACTTCGATACCCACTACAAAATGAATCCGCCGTTGCGCACCCGCTCGGACAATGAGGCGTTGTTGCAGGGGCTCATCGATGGTGTGTTTGATATCATCGCCACCGATCACGCGCCACACACGCCATTTGAGAAATCCCAGGACTTCATCAGCGCACCCAACGGCATTACCGGTCTGGATACCGCCTTGGTCTCACTCTATCATCATTTTGTCTCCAGCGGTGTTTTCGGCTGGGACTTGCTAGTCAAGCGTTACTCCGCCGAACCCCGTCGCCTGATGGGCTTGCCGGTTGCCAGCATTGCCCAGGGCCAGGCGGCCGACTTGCTGCTGTTTGATCCGGATGGGGCAACGACCTTCACCGAGGAGTTTATGCAATCCAAATCCCACAACACGCCTTTCCTCAATCAAACACTGCGGGGCAGCGTCGATCTCGTGCTTCTGGGTGATGACCTGCTGCTAGACCGCTAGGGCTAGCTGAGGTTGCGTTAGCTTTGCTTGCCGGTGGCGCTGGCCGGTGGCGCTGGCGGGGAGGCTGCGGGAGCCTGTTTGATCATTTCGCCAACCTTGCGCAACGTCTGCACGTCGATGTCACGGAGTTTGCCAGCATAGTCCGGGCCGACGTCGATCGAGAAAATGTTGCCAACTTTGACCGCTCCGAGGTAATCCGCATAGAGCTTTTCCGCAGGGAGGCACAGCGTGTCATGCTTGGGCAGCGAGTAAAACCACTGCGCCCCTCCTTCGTGAGCCGGTAAAATCGGATAGGTGAACTCCGCAACCAGATAGCCGGTTTTCCCTTTCGCGTCAGCGCTTCCAAAGCCCGCCCCGCTCGCGTCATGGAGTGGCGAGGGATGCCCCATCTCGCCAAGCCGGATGTCACCAGAGGCCTCGCCGTGGTTGTAGCCAATGAAGCAGCCCGGCTGAAATTGTTTGCACCACTCGGTCGTCTTCGTGTGGCTGAGGCCGCCGTCGGTCTGGGCGTGGTCAAACCAGATGTATTCAATCGGGCCATATTCGGTGAGCAGTTCCTTGAGTTGTGCTTTCTTCATCTCAGCCGTGTAGCCGCCGGGGTGGTAGTCCTTGTGATCTGCAAACTCACCTTCGGAAAAATACAGCGCAAGCTTGATCCCAAATTTGTCGCAGGACCGGCGCAATTGCGCCAGGACGTCGAGTCCCAGCGGTGCCTTTGTCACCTTGCGTTCTGTGGTTTTGGTATCCCACAGGCAAAACCCGTCATGATGTTTTGTCAGAAACAGGATGTATCCCATACCGGCTTCCTTGGCCGTCTTGGCCCACTGATCCGTGTCACAGCCAGTGGCTTTGAAGGCAGATATATCTTTGACTCCCGGCGTCCATTCCTTGCCCGAAAACGTGCTGAATGACCAGCACACGAACATGCCCCACTTGAGGTTTTTCAACTCCTGAGTGCGTTGTGGCATATCCACCGGCCCCGCCGATACCAGACCGGAAACCAGCGCCAGACATAGACTCACGAATAATTTGAATTTCATTTTCATGGTTGATAGTTTGTTAGATTGGTAGCGCCGCAGTGTCGGGATCTCGTCTAGCAATCTAGGCAGTGACCGCGCTGCGATCGTCGTTGAGGCCGGATTTTTCGATGAAGTAATCGTAGCCGCCGGTGTAGCGGGTGACGACGCCGTTGTTGATGTGGAGGGTGGTTTCGGCTAGGGTACGGATGAAATGGACGTCGTGGGAGATGAACACGAGGGTGCCCTGATAGTTTTTGAGGGCTGCGACGAGCGAGTCGATCGAGAGGATATCGAGGTGGGTGGTGGGCTCGTCCATGAGCAGCAGGTTGGGTGGATCGACGAGGAATTTGACGAGGTTGAGTCGGGATTTTTCGCCACCGGAGAGGATGCCGCAGCGTTTTTCCACATCGGAGCGGCGAAACAGGAATGAGCCGAGAATCGAGCGGGCTTCCTCGTCGCGCAGCGTCGGGCAGCAGCCCATCACCTCCTCGAGCACGGTGTTGTCGTCGTGCAGGGCTTCCGAGCGGTGCTGCGAGTAGTAACCGATTTTAGTGGCATATCCGAGCTCACGCTTGCCGGCATCAATCGGGATGTGGCCCGCCAGAATCTTGAGCAGCGTCGTCTTGCCGGATCCGTTGGGACCAACCAGCACGATGCGGTCGCCACGCTCAATGGTGAGGTCGAGGTTTTGGTAAATGCGCTTGTCGCCGTACGACTGGCCGACTTTTTGGAGGTCGATGACCTTTTGGTTAGATCGTGGAGGCTGGGGGAAATTGAATTTAAAGGGTTTGCGGGGGGTGCGTGGCTTTTCGACGCGTTCGAGTTTTTCGAGGAATTTAATCCGTGACTGGACTTGGGCGGCCTTGGAGCCGATCTGGCGGAAGCGGTCGATAAAGTCCTGGTGCCCCTCGATTTCCTTGGCCTGGTTGCGGTAAGCTTGGACCTGGAGTTCGTAGCGTTTCTCGCGCTGGTCCAGAAACGATGAGTAATTGCCGGTGTAGGAGATGAGCTTGGCGGCATCGGGGTCGATTTCGACGACGGTTTCGACGATGGCGTCCATGAAATCGCGGTCATGCGAGATCATGAGGATGGCGCCGGAGTAATTGAGGAGGTAGCGCTGGAGCCACAGCAGGGAAATGAGGTCCAGGTGGTTCGTCGGCTCGTCGAGCATCAGCAGGTCCGGTTCCATCACCAGCAGCCTGGCCAAATGGGCACGCATGACCCAGCCGCCAGAGTATTCGCGGGCTGGGCGCTGGAAATCCGGCTCCTTGAATCCGAGTCCGGCAAGGATTTTCTTGGCTTTCGGCTCGTTCTGGTAGCCGTTGAGGTGATTGAATTGGTCTTGCGCCTTGGCGTATTCCGGGTGCCCCAGATCGCCGGATTTTTCGTGTTCCCGCATGCAGCGCAGGATGCCGATCATTTCCGGGGTGATGCCCATGGCAATCTCGATGATCGTTTCGTCGGTGGGCTCGCCGGATTCCTGCGGCAGGTAGCCGGTGATCGAGTACTCGTCCCGCTCAATCGTCCCTTCATCTGGGCCGTCCTCGTCGAGAATCATCCGGAACAAGGTGGATTTGCCGGCGCCATTGGGGCCGACGAGGGCCACGCGTTCGCCCCAGTTGATGGATAGTTCCGCCTCGCGCAGCAAGGTGCGGCCGCCGAGGGACTTGGTAAGCTTGTGAATGGTAAGCACAGGGCCGATGTAGCCGAGGAACGCATGCCGGGCAAGGATTTCGATTTTTCGAAACGAGCGCCGACTGGGATTCCATGACGGATTCCTCTTGACGCTGGCGACAATTGCTGGATTCTATCGGGCAACCGAACGACCGAAATGTTATCAATACCTGTCTCAAAATCATCCCCCGCGCGCAGTTTTGTGCGAATTTTTGCTTTGTTGGCGCTGCTTTTCTGGGGGCTGGCAGGTGGGTTGCAGGCTCAGGAATTTGAGGGCAAGAAGATTTCCGTTGTGGAGATTCGCTACAACGGGCCCAAGACGGTTGACGAGGCACGCATTCGCAATTTGATGAGTTCGAAGGTCGGCGTGATCTATTCCGCCGAGCACGTGGACGCTGATGTCAAGGCGCTTTACGAGTCCGGCTCGGTGGAAGACGTGCGGATTTTTGCGGAAGCGGTGGGGGACACGGTGAAGTTGATAGCCGATGTAACGTCGCGTGACGAGTATGTGGCGCTGGGTTTCAAGGGCAACACGAAGTTTTCAGACGAGAAGCTGGCTAAGGAGTGCAAACTCAAGAGCCGGGGCGTCCTCACCGACGAGGTAATCTTGGAGGCGCGCCGGAACATTGAAAAATACTACCAAGGCTACGGCTATCCGGATGTGACGGTGACGCACAAGGTGCAGCCGACGTCGAAACCGGGGAAGTCGAATCTGGTATTTTTGATTGATGAGGGGAGCAAGAATGAGATTCGGCGGATTCATTTTGAGGGCAACAAGGTGTTTACCGACGCGGAGCTGCGCAAGGAAATGAAGGTCAAACCCAAGGGCTGGTTTTCCTGGCTCACCAAGTCCGGTCGCTTCGAAAGCGGCCAGTTGGACACCGATTTGGACGCGGTTTTGGACTACTACCGCAGCCGGGGCTATCTGCGGGCCAGCAGCACGGGCATCCGCCGCGTGCCGGTGGCCGGCGGCCGGGTGGATCTGGTCATTCCCATCAGTGAAGGCGAAAAGTACACGGTGGCCGAAGTGAATTTTGGCAAGATAACCGTGTTTAAGCCCGAGCAACTCCACCCCGCTCTCACCCTCGTCGCCAATAGCTCGTATTCTTCTAAAAAAATGCGCGCAGACATCACCATGGTCCGCAGTTACTACGGATCTCGTGGCTACGCCGATGCCGCCGTCGTCCCTGATATCCGCGATGCCGGACCCGGCCGCGTGTTCATCACCTATAACATCACCGAAGGCACCCGCTTCCACGTCGGTCGCGTCAACATCAAGGGCAATGCCAAAAGCAAGGACAAGGTGATCCGCCGCGAAGGCACACTCCAACCCGGCGATTGGTTCAACTCCGTCGAATTGGAAACCACTAAGGCCCGCCTAACAAATTTGCAGTATTTCAGCGACGTCCAGGTGACGGGCACCCCGGCCGGCGGCGGCTATCGCGATGTGGATATTTTGGTGGAGGAAAAAAGCACCGGCTCGGTGGGCGTCGGCTTTGGTTTCAGTTCGATCGACAGCATCGTCGGATTCCTCACCCTGGAGCAGTCGAACTTCGACTTGTTCAATCCTTGGAACTTCACCGGCGGCGGCCAGCGCTTTGCAATGAACCTGCGGGCCGGCAGCACCCAAACCGACTTTACCATGTCGCTGGTGGAACCTTGGTTCCTCGACCGCAAACTCGCCCTCGGCGGCGAGTTGTTCTTCCGTCAGTCTAACTACTTCAGCACCTATTACCGGCAAACCAATGTGGGGGCTGCCACCTCGCTGCGCCAGCCGTTGGGTGCCCACGGATCGCTCAAACTCGAGTACCGCCTCGAACAAGTC
>CAIQXC010000094.1 GCA_903875675.1 Akkermansiaceae bacterium | reverse complement strand
CGGCGGGCACCCCCGCCCCTCGGGTGGCCTTGCTGGATGGCGGCGGCCGCGCTGATATCTTCTTCCGCCAGGCCGATGCGACGTATCGTTGCGAGGGAATGTTCCGCGAAGGTCGCTTCACCGGCGATACCTTCACCCTCACGTTCGCCGATAAGGGCACCTGGACGTTCAACCCGCTCGACCGTTCGCCGTCCGCCGGAAAAATCGCGGCCATCACCGACCGCAACGGCCTCGCCCTCACCTGTACCTACAATCCCGCCACCGGCCTGCTCGCTTCTGTGAGCGATTCGTTTTCTCCGCCGCGCAGCCTCAACGTCACTTGGGACGGGGCAGGCTTTATCACCCGTGTCGCGGACTCCAGCGGTCGAAGCGTCCAATTCACCCCTTATGGCGCGGCCGATTCGGATGGCAGCGAAGGCGATCTCAAATCCGCGTCCAGTCCGCAGGTCGGCGGAGCTCTCTCCGTCGTCGGTGCCACGGTTTACACCTATTCAACAGGAAATTCGGACCCCAACCTCAACCACAATCTGCTCAGCATCACCGATGGCGCCGGAAGGTTGTTAGAGGCGTTTGCCTACTCGGCGCAAAGCGATCAGATCCATCCCGACTACGACACCTGCGTTTCCCACAATCGCTACAAGACCGGCCACGTCACCCTCAACCGGCGCGAGCTCCAGCCGCCGGGAACCTCACCGGAAGGTGGCTACACGATCTTTGAAGTCGATGAGATCGGCCGCCTCACCGAAACCGTTTGCGACCGTCTGCACCGTGTTGTCAGCCTCCACGAATACACCGGTTTTTGCGTGCCTGGAATTCCTGTGACGTCCACCGACAACCGTCCCACCGGACCCTTGCGTGCCAGCGATCCGCCCTATTTTGAAACCACCTGTGACTACAATGCGGACAGCCTGTGTACGCGCATCACCCATCCGGACGGCAGCCAGGAACTCGTCACCTATGGTCGCGACTTCCAGCCTGGTTGCCCGGTGCGCGAGCGTGCCAATCCCCGAGTGATGACCCTGCGTTCCGCCGGTGGCGAGGAACGTGTGGTGACCTGCACCTACCAACCGGGTTTCGGCAACCCGGAATCCGCCCGCCCGGGAAATCCAATCGGCGGCCTCTGCGTCAAAGGCGGCAGGAATCCCGGTGGTTTGGGGTTGGCCCGCCCGGGCAATCCGATCAGCGGACTCAGTGTCAAAGGCGGTCCGCATCGGGCAGACGGCCTAGCCCAAGTCAGGAAGGGCGGCATGGTCAACGGAAACATTACAATCAGCACCGCCAACCGTCAGGCCTCGGCAACGGTTTTCAAGAAAGAGGAAGGCGGACGCCACACGCCGTTCCATAACAGATCCAGCATTGCCGGAATCACCGGAGGTGCCGTCGCGGGAATCGTCGTCGCCGCGTGTGCCGTAGGCGAGGATGAGGATTGCGATGGCACGGCCGATGATGACGAGCGCAAGATCGGCCAGAAACAAAAAGCCTGGCTGTGCTCAAACTTCCGCCTATCCATGGTCAGTGCCCACGGCCAGATTTCCTCCTGGAGCTATGATGAACACGGCAACTGCACCAGCGCCCTCAGCCCGCTGCCTGGCAAGGGCGTACTCTATCAATACAATACCCGCGGCCAGTGCACCGGCAGCACCGTGCTCAACGGACCGGACTCCTCGTTTCATGACGAATGCACCTACGATGCCGCAACCGGCCTCCCCAGCAGCTTGGTCTGCGATAGCGCAGGCCTCCATCTAACCACCAGCGTCGCGCACGATGCGTTAGGACGTGTCACCAGCGTGACCGACCCCCGAGGCAACGACTGGCTATATGGCTACAATCCGCTCGACCAATGCGTACAGGCCCGATCCCCCGCCCTGCCGCAACGCATCTCGATGAACTTCACCATCGACGCCGGCGGCCGCCTCGCCCGCTGTGATTTCGATCACCTCGCACCGGATGGAACCGCCGAAGCCACCAATCCGACCTACTCGACTTTCTATGTCTATGACGATCGCGCCCGCCTCGTTCAGGTGGCGGAAGAAGAACGCCCGGTCAATCCCGCGCCCGGAGCCCTCGCCCCGGATCCGCAGGAACTCGGAAGTTATGCCATCTGCAACCTCACCTACGACGATGCCGGCCAGATCGTGCGCGTCAGCACTCCCGCCGCCTGCCGCGCCCAGACCACGGATCTCGCCTGTGATTTCACCTATGACGAACGCGGCCTGCTGCACCGCTGCATCGACGGCGGCACCGGCAATCCCGGTGCCGTCACCACTGAATGCGACTACGATTTGCTAGGTGACTGTGTCCGCAGCGCCACGCTCGCCTCTGACGGTGTCTCCAGCCCGCAAATGCTCTTCACTTATGATGGCTTCCGCCGCCTCGCTTCCGCCACCGACCCGATGGATAACCTGACGATTTTTGAGTATGGGAATGATGGCTCCGTGACCACTTCCGTTTACGGCCAAGTCAATGACGTGCCGGGGGCAAAAGGCAATGTGCTGCTGGCGAAACACAAAGCCAAAATGTCCGAGCTGCAATCCAATCCAATGTATGCCGGGAGAGCTAGTAATGGCTTCGACTCCAAGTCTTCCGGCCTGCTGGTGGAGAGAGCCGCCTTCTTCACCGTGGAAACCCTAAACGACACCTTCACCGTCGAGCGCTTCAGCCCCGGCGACTCCGCCACCCATCCCACCGAAGTCACCGTGGTGGACCGCTCGCCCGCTGGACTCGTGCAGGCAGTCACCTGCAATGGCGACCTGTTGCTCTCCTGCGAATATGATAGTGCCGGACGCCTCATTCGTTGCCAGGACGGAACCTGCGCGGCGGCGCGAACGTTAGATGCCTGCGGCAACGTGACATCGGTCACCCGCACTGATATCTCTGGGGTTCTCGGCGTGCCTAACAAAACATTCACGGTCGCACGCACCATTGATCCGCTCGGTCGCAGCACCCAATCCACTGATGGCACCGGCAACACCGCATCCTTCGCCTTCGATTCACTCGGCCGCTGCGTGACCGTCACCGAACCCGGCGGGCTGATCGTCCACGCCACCTATGACAGCGACTCGCCCACCGGTCCGTTCAGCATACGGATTTCAGCGGATGTCAACGGTGATGGAACTGCCAAAGTGCTCTCTAGCACGTTGGTCCGCTGCGGCGAGTGCCGCAGTGTCACCGATTCTAACGGAAATAGCACCGTCTTCAGCAGCGACGCCCTTGGCCGCGTGGTCCGCTGCGATCATCCTGACACCACCTATGAAGAGTGGAGCTACGACTCGCTCGGGCGAAACTACATTTGGAGATGCCAGGACTTATCCCTGCGCACCACCACTTTCGACGTGAATGGCCGCCCGACATCTTGCGCTTGGTCTAACCCTGCTGCCGGCGTAACCCCTGTGCCGGATACCACCTATCTCCACGATGGTCTCGGCCGCTGCGTAAGTGCCGGGCAGGGGTCCTCTCTCGTGACCTTCAGCTTCGACTCCTGTGGCAATCCCACCAGCGAAACACAGGATCGATTAACGGTTTCCCGCACCTTCAACCAACGCGGACGCACCAGCATCACTTATCCTGATGGCCGCCAGTTTGTCGAAAGCCGCGACGCAACCGGCCTGCTGCTTGCCGTGTACGCCGTGAGTGGTGGCAAACCGGTTACGCCACCGGTGGTTACACTGGATCACCTCGGCCACCGGGTTTGCCGAAGCACCCATGGCAACGGTGTGGTCACCAACTACAGCTATCGTGCCGATGGAGACGCGCCGCTAACAGGTGGTAGCGACGCATCCTTCGACGACTGCGTCCGAATCACCGTCAGCAATGCCGCAGCCACCCTCCTCAGCGACACCATGCTGAGCCGCGACTCTAACCAGCGGGTGATCCGCGAACGAACCGCCTTCGCCGCAGGCACCGGTGCACCCGGCCGATCCAAATCCTTCACCTTGGATCGCCTTGGCCGCGTCACCGACTGCATCACCAATCGCCGCTCGGTTGCCAATGGGGAGATCCTCGTCGAGAGCCATGTCACCTACACCCTCGACCTCGAAGGCCGCCGTCTAAGCGCCACTGGCGGGGGCAATTCCGGGACTTACACCCAGGTAAGCAAGCTGCCTCCCGGCGACCAACAAATGAGTCAATACACCACATGGCCCCGTGGTCCGTTAGTGTGGGATGACAACGGAAGCCTCGCGCTCATGACCACAGCCACCGGATCACTCACCTTCGTCCACGATGCCGAAGGACGACTCCGCGCCGTGAACGATACTGCCACCGGGGCTTCCATCACCAGCTACGACTACGATCCGCTCGGCCGGGTGATGATCCACAAAATTCACCACGGGGGTGGTCTGCCATCCATGGACTCCCGCTTCGTCTATGACGGCAGCGTCTGCATCCAGGAGTTAAGCGATGATGGCAGCGGTGTCCTCAGCCCTGACATGACTCTGGTCTGCGCCGACGGCCTGAAACAGGGCATCTCCACCCGCAATGGCACCACCTACTACCCACATGGCGGTTTGGAAAACGCCTTGATCCGCCCCGGCCATCACAAGCCCGGCACTTGCTCGTCCATCAACCTCATCACCCATACCACTGGCGAAGCGATCGAACGCTTTGATTGCGACGATGCCGGCAAACCGATCTTCCTCGATGCCAACGGCACGCCCGTTGCGGATACGAGTTCGTCCATCGGCCTGCGCTGGATGGCTCCGGAAAGTTTCTGGGAGCCGGAAATCGGCATGTTCCATGGCAGCGACGGGACCTACAGCCCGGACCTCGGACAACTGGTTTCCCGCCGCCGCCCCGGAAGCCATTGAAAGGGCGGATATATCATGCATGTCACCTTGCTGAAGTAACCGGATTGCCGTCGCCTTCACGAATAAGAAACGCGATGCCGGGAAAACCGAGCAACCGAAAAGGGGGGAACCTCTCTTTTTGGAATTACTAGTTGCCGTATGGGGG
>CAIQXC010000093.1 GCA_903875675.1 Akkermansiaceae bacterium | reverse complement strand
CCATTGCCGTTGATGGTTGTTTGTGGATTTGTCATCGGGAATGGCGTGAAGTGGTTCAGGTCGGTGGATTTCGAGATGCCCATGGTCAACTTGAACAGTCCTGTCGTGACATCTCTGCCGAGTAGCGGCGTGCCAATTTTGAGCGCGCCGAGTTGGTCTTTGGTATAGAGCCCGCTCACCTGGGCGTTGGCAAAAAAGTTCTGAACCAACTCCGGTTGGCTGGTCGGCTGGGTTGTCACGCTGAACATGGAAGCGTCAGGGCCGTCGATGCTGAGGGCCAGGCCGGAGAGATTCGAGTTTCCCGTGTTTGCGATGGTGAATGCATGGAGGGCTACCCGGCCGCCGCTGGCAGGCCCGAAATTGTGGGTTCCTCCGTTTGCAATCGAAGTGGCTGCTTGGGTTACGGCGATTTGAGGAACGGGCGACATGCGAGTTACAACCACACTGTAGGTTTTGGTGGTCGATCCGTCCTGAGCGGTCACGACAATCGGAATCGCGTTGGCTCCCGGCAGCATAAAAACTGGCAAGCTGGGTGAACCGGTGATTACGGGGGCGCCATTGACCTTCACCGTAGAAGTCGGGCTTGCCACCGTTGGTGTCAGGGTAATGGTTGCGGTCGCACTGCTGACACTTGCCGCGTAGGATGTGGTTCCACTTGAAAACACGGGCGAGAGTGTTCCCGTACTCAGCGCGATAGCTGATAGATCAGCGTTGTATCCGGATGTTGAGAAAATCGCGTCCGCGCTGCGTACCACGCCGCCTGGACTGGTCCCTGCGAGCCGGTAGTGATATGTCGTTCCGGGATTGAGCCCGTTGATGGTCACCGATACCGGGGTGGAGACACTCCCTGTCACAGGAGAGGGGTGACCGGAAATCGTCGTTCCGTAGGACACGGTAGGGCCATAGTCGAATGAGGGAAAGTGTCGCTGCCATTCGCGTTCAAACTGCCATTGAGGACCGCAGTGGTTGCGGTCACCGAGCTGGCCGCCATGGTTATTACTATAGGCTGGGGTGGTGAAGCGACGAGAGCCAAACTGTGCTGGGATGTGGGAGCGCTTTTCACTCCAGCGAAGATTCCGCCTGCACTGAGCCCGGCGGTGCTAACTGCCACCGGTATGTTGCTTTGTTCGGTCGAGTTGTCGCCCAATTCCCCATCACCGTTGAATCCCCAGGAAACAAGGGTGCCATCAGCACACAAGGCCAGGGTATGCATTGCCCCGGCAGTCAGGGAGGAAACCGTCCTTCCCGTGAGAATCCCACCCGTTTGCACTGCAACCAAAGACCATCCAACAATTTCTTGTTTTCTACCCCAAATCTTCCTAGCCGATCCTCTCTTCGGCTTTCCGTGTAATCCTCTACTCTACCGCCTTTGCGAGAGAAAACTCTGAATCGGAATGAATGGATTCGCCGTGAGGCAGCTGCTGTCGATTCTGTGATTTTTGATCGGTGTGGGAAACTCACATACGGGCAACCGAACGGTTTGGCTCATGAAATCCATGTAAATCCGTTTACAAGAAAACGACAAATATCTTTGCACCGGTCATTTGAAGATACCCTTGAGGAACTTGCATTGCGTCTGATAGTCGGACACCAGGGCGTGGGGCGCTGCCGCTTCGAGCTGGATCCAGCCTCGATAGTCGATCGCATCCATGGCTTGGCGGACCTTGTGGAAATCAATGCGTCCCTCGCCGAGCAGGGAGTCGGCATCCTTCGCGTGGAATTCGCACAGCAGGCCCTTCAACTGGCGGATTTCCTGATAGATATCGCGTCCCTTATCGGTGGAGTTGCCGACGTCGTAATACACTTGGACGGCGGGTGAGCCGACGCGCCGGATGATATCGAGGTTATCTGCGGCGCTGAGATAATTTTCGAGTCCGAGGATGATGTGGGCTTTTTCCGCTTTGGGCGCAATTTGTTTGAGCAGTTCGACGGTGTGGTCGATGCCGGGCTTGTCATCGAGCAGGTCGCCCTTGGCAAACGCGGCGATCATCACCAGGCGAAGGTTGAGCGCCTGCGCCACGCTGATCGAGTCGGCCAGCCACTCGGCGGCGCGGGGATCGTTTTTCAGCGGCACGTTGTTGAGTTCGGCCAGTGCCAGGGACGCAATCTCCAGGCCGCTGGCCTTCGCTGCCTCACGATAGGCCTGCTGCACGGGTGCCTGGCGGAGAGACATGTTATCAGCCTCAGTGCCCATGTTGACCTGGACGCCGTCGAGGCCGATCTCCTTAGCGACCTCGAAGCAGTCCGGACCAGCCTTGCGCAGCGACCATTGGCATGCCCCGATTTTGAAGCGGCGCTGGTCCGGATCAGCGAACAAAGGTGCCAGCGACGAGCCTAACGCCAGCATGGCGGTGCCCTGGGCAGCGCGCCCTAGAATTTGGCGGCGGGTGATCATGCTTGGAGTCCTTTCATGTCCAATTCGAGTTCTTTGTTCTCTGCGATGAGTTCCACCATCGTCAACGGCTTGTTGCGTGCTGCGGCCTCGCGGCCTAAAATGCCGGTCAGCGCGTCGTCCACCGCCTGTTGGACTGTGGGGTTCTCACAGTTGCCATTGATGATATTCTGATAGAACGTCGCGACGTTTCGTTTGGCGCCCTCGGCGTAGAGGTTCTCAACCTGGCCGCCGTATTGTTTTGGCCCGCCGCGCAAGAACGACTTGCCATAGTAATCGAGCTGCGCGTTGGCGGCGTCGCCGAACAACTCGCAGCGGATGATGCTATCCGCGTTGTTGTTCAAGGCTTGGCAGCGGTGCGTCCACACCAGGCCGTCCTCAAATTCATAGGTCACCAGATAGAGGTCGCGGCCGTCGCCTTGAGCATTGGCCCGGCAGCGCCGCGTTTGTCCCGTGGCACGCACCGGGCGTTTGCCCACGGCCCAGAGCACCGCGTCAATCGAGTGAACGCTGTACTCGACAATGAAATCACCGGACAGGGGAAGGGTCGTAATCCAATTGGTGCGCCGCAGCAGGTTGCCGATGTTGCGCTCAGACGGGTCCGGCCAGACGCCGCTGAACCCGTGGCTATCGATATGCATCAGGCGTCCCAGTGCGCCATCGTGGATGCGTTTGACGACCTCGATATTGACCGGATCAGTGGGCATCTGATAGTCCACGAGGTGGACGAGTTTTTTGGCAGTAGCCAGCTTGCCGGCTGCCTGCACTTTGAGAGCCCGCGGCACGTCGATGGCCACCGGTTTGGCCGCATAGACATGGCAACCGGCCTCGATTGCGGCGTGGGCATGGTCGGCGTGAAACCTTGGAATGTTCACCACGATGACCGCCTCGACGCCGCTGGCGATCAATTTCTGATAGGCGGAGAGGCCGGAGAACCGCCGTGTTTTATCGACGCCCAAGGTATCCCCGGCCTGGTCCGCAGACTCTTGGAAATAATCTGCGGTGGAGTGGATATCATAACCTCCGTGTTGTTTGAAGAGACCTCCCAGCCACGACCCGCGGCCGCCGCAACCGATCAGACCGATCTTGATCTTCCGGGCGATGACCGGGACTGGTGGGGCGGCCGCCGGTGCCTCCACGGCTGCCTGGCTGCGGATCGCAACGATCAGGCTGCCTGCGGCAGTGGCGGCCAAGGTGCCGCCGACAAACCGGCGTCTGGTAACATTTTGATATGGGTTCTCGGATGGCTGGATCATTGGGTTGCTTTGGGGTTGGTGGGGTTGGCTTGGATGCGGGGAAATTGCCATGGGTGCGAAAGGGGGTAGCAGCGCTTCGGGTGTCGCTGCCGCCGTCCTCCCGGAGGAGGACGGGCGGAGGGTAACGCCCCGGCACTTGGGAGTCAACCTTACGCTATGGGGCCCGCGTTGTTGTGCAGGCCGCCGGGAATGCACGAATGTCCGGTTATCTCGTCCCTTGGGGATGGTTTGTCAGCGGGACGTGTGTGAAACGGGATCCAGCTGCACCCGCCGCCAAGCGCTATGGCCGCCGGAGCTTGACATCCGGACGGTTGTGGCACTGACTCTGCGCGTGATCAATCGCCGCTGCTTTCTGACCCTCGCCGCCGCGGCCCCTTTTGCCATGGCCACTCCGGCCCACGCCGCGTCCCACAGCAAGCGCAAAAAGGGCGTCGGGATCGTCGCCGGCGAGGACGGCAAATGGCAGCAGGTGATCAAGCAGCTCAACGCCCACTGGTTCTACTCATGGGGGTCTAACAAGCCGTCGAATGTGCCGGCAGACGTGGATTTCATTCCTATGATTTGGGGCTATTCGGGCGATCAAGCGGGCATCGCCAAGACCGGTGCCGCCGCCAAGGATGCTGGCATTCCCGAGCTTCTGGGCTTCAACGAACCCGACCAGCACGACCAATCGAATCTCACTGTGGAGAAGGCCTTGGCAGCTTGGCCGGAATTTATAAAAACCGGCTTGCGGCTGGGTTCGCCGGGCTGTGTGCATCCGGATGGTGAGTGGATGAAGGCGTTCATGGTAGCGGTCAAAAAGCAGAAGTTACGTGTGGACTTCATTTGCGTTCACTCGTATGGCGGGACCGATGCCAACGCCTTCATGCAGCAGTTGCACAATGTCCACAAGTTATATGACCGGCCGCTGTGGATCACCGAGTTTGCCTGCGGCGATTGGGAGGCGAAAAACGTTGCACAGAACCGCCACAAGCCGGAACAGGTCCTCAAGTTCATGAAGCAAGTCCTGCCGCAACTGGAAAGGTGCTCCTTCGTCGAGCGCTATGCTTGGTTTCCCGCCGGGCCAGACAGCGCCGCTCTCGGTACCTCCGCCTTGTTCGATCATTCCGGCAATCCCACCCCCTTGGGAAAATTCTATCAATCGGTCTGATCCGCCGCCACCCGCCAAGTCAATTCCTAAAGATATGATTGTCCGAAAATATCCGTCAATTCGCACGAGCGTGCTGATGACCGTGCTTGCGGCCACTGGGATGGCTGAGGAAAATGTCGCCGTGGATTGGCGGCTCGAACTGCTGTCCCGGGAAAATGTGTCATCGGAAACTTCCGCGCTTCAGGAAATGGAGAAACGTCTCACGCCGTCCGAGGAAGGCTTGGAGAATGCGGCGGCTCGTCTCGGGGCGGAGGATTTTCACACTCGCGAACAGGCGCAGCAGGAGATTCTCAAAATGGGGAGGGATGTCCTGCCCTGGCTCCGCCGCCAACCTCGTTTCAATGATGCGGAAGTGCGCGTTCGCCTCGGCCAGATCGAGCGGACACTCGGCGCTGACGGCCGTTGGATGAAGGAGGACTTGCTGCGCGAGGCTGTGACGAGCCTTCTGAATGAGCGCTTGGGCCGGAAGACGGACAAGCCCGCAGGGAGCCTTCTTCTGGAGACCTTCGACCATGATGCGGCTTCACTTGCCGAGGGATACCGACGCTTCCGCTTCAAAGCTGGAAAAGGCATGACAGGCCGAGTTTCGGATGGAATCCTGCGAATGTCCGGAAATCACCCCGATGATGGCGACCAGTGCCTGTTGCTCGATGCAGAGCGCGTGACCGGCCAGAAAACCTTTCCCGACTCATTTCAGATCGAGGCCAGACTTGGCGGTGATCCGGGTGGCGAGGGGGCCTATCACGTCGGCGTTTCAGTCGGCTCCGTCCGGGTCTTGTTTCATCCGGGCTTCCCGTCGGGTGGCTTCCGCATCGAGCGTGTGGACGATCACAAACCGATCATTTCCAATACCGCGATGGGATTCGACCCGCCCGCTGGAAAACTCCTCCGGATGCATCTGGAGGTGCGACGCCGCCCAGCGGGTGACGTGGAAATCCAAGCGGCTATCTCTAACGGCAGCACCGTCTTCCGCAAGTCCGCCGTTCTCGCCGCCGAGGAAATCGGCATTCTCGACCACATCGGACTGGAGCGCAGCGGCAGGAACGGCGGCGATGGGCTGTTCGACGATCTGGTCGTACACCTCGGAGATCCTTGATCTTGCGGCTCCATACCCTGGGCATCTCCAGCTCTCGGATCAACTCGGATCTCGGAAATAGCTGCGGCTCTAACGAGCCTCCACCGCTCCCTCACCTGCCGCCCGGGCGGGCATCGTCAATGCGGGGAATTGTGCCCGGTGCCTCCACACCAAAAATGTCGTTAGGGCTTATGTCAAATTCAGGCCACACGAGTTCGCCCCGCCGCTGCGCCGCCTCGTCATGATAGGCACCCAGCTCGTTCGAATTGCAGTCAAGCCACAGGGTGATGCGGCGGAATTCTTCTTTGGTTAGATCAACCCCGTAATGCGTCGCATCGAGATACTTCAACAAAGGCGCGCCATAGGCACCGTGTTTGCCCGGCACACTGCGCGAGCCGCCGTGCCGCGGAATCGTCAGCCATGCACCCGATGTCGGCTTGCCTCCCACAAGATAGAACGCATACGGCTCGAGACTCTTGTATGACATATCCGGCCCCTTGCCTTTCTCTATGTGACATCCGGTACATTTTGCCTCAACCACTGGCCTAACAAGTCTGTGAAAATTCACCGGTTCCAAGCCGCCGACTTCCGGCACAATGCGCGACGGAGCTCGGTGGACGGCGAGAGGGGAGGCGGTGCCGGTGGCCTTCCACTTCGACTCGTGGCACCCGAAGCAGGTCATCTGTTCGCCGGGATGCACATAGGTCACGGAGCGCATCGACTGCACGGCGAGGCCCTTGTCATCGAGTACCTGAAAGCTGATGGCTTTGCCGACGGGTGCCTCGAAGAACGCGCTGCCGTCTGCTTCGATTGGAACGACGCCTAGCACCATTCGGGCCAGGCTCTGTTCCGCATAGCCGATGGCAGGCTCGGCGAGCGGCTGGGTTGATTTCGGGAAATACTGGATGATGCGCAGTTCCTTGAACTTTGCGCCCTCCGGCCACGGCAGGTCGCCATCATAGACATTCATCACCGCCATGGTGGCCTTGGGTGCCTCGGCCGACGCCCGCTCACCCTGCCATGTCTGCACCGGTATGACCGGCGGTGCCACTCGCGGCCGCAATGGAATCGGATCGGTCGGCCGCAGGTTCTTGTTCACTCCCTTGATAAGTAGGTCACAGTTGCCGAATTTGTCTATCAAGTAAATTCCGTCCAGATGATTGGCCAGATAGAAATCCGTGCTCAACGGCCACGGGGTGGCATACTCCCAAGACGTTTTAGCGCCGACCTCCGACTCTGGATAGCGGTTTGCAGTGATGCGTTTCACTTGCGAGGCGAGACCGTCGTCCTCGATCCCGACGTCAATAAGCACCAAGGCCCCAAAGGGCTCACCATGATGCGGGCCGGCGGTGGCGACGTATTTGGTAGAGCCCGCATAACCGGCAGAGTGGGGGACTGCGCGGATATGCCATTCCGTGCAGGGCCTTCTGGTGAAAACCCCCGGCCCGAAATCCTTGCCTTGCATGGTGGAAAACGGGTGCACATAGTTGCCGTGCGGCGAGCGAGGGTCGCGGCCGTCAGGATAACATGTCCATAGGTGCTGCGCGGCGTTGGAATTTCGATCCACATAGTCCCAGCGGGTGTAAACCAGCATGCCGTCGTTGTTAACGCTGGGTTGCCATTCGTCGGTCTCATGGAAACTCAATGGAATCATGTCAGAGCCGTCTGCGTTCATCGAGTGCAGGAAAAACTGCTCCGGCCCGCGATCCGGGAAGCATCTCGAGTAGATTGGCCCTTTACCGCGGGTATCGGTGCGTGTGGAGATGAAGGCAATTCGGCCACCCGGCAACCAGCAGGGATCAAAATCGTTGTGGTTGCCTGTGGTCAATTGCATCAACTGCGAACCGTCGCTATGGATCTTGAATATGTGAAAGCTATTGTCCTCGGTGTATTCCCACACCCGGGGTCGATTGGCATAGACCGGCTTGGCATACGCGAAAAGGATTTGCGTGCCGTCGAACGAGAGTTCAGGGGAAATAATCGCGCCGCTGGCGAGTTTCTGCCCTTGCCACGGCCCGTTCTCGAGAGCCGCGGTTTTCAACACATTGACGATGGTCGGTTCCGCCGACTTGATGCCGCGAGCCACGTAAAGGCCGCTGTCATAGAGTTGCGTGTGGCCGAACGACGCGGTTGTCATGTGCCCTCCGCTGAAGTTATCATCGCCGACGCATTTTCGCTCAGCAAAGAGAATGGCATCGAAATCCAGCATGGGATTGCTCAGCGCCGCCTCGCGGCCAATCGCCCTGGCTTCTCGGTACAGACTGGCTTGGATCTCGGCGGTCCCACCGCCGGCCGCATGCTGCCGGGCGATTCTAGCAAGTTCGCCTTCCCACCGATCAATGTCCGCTGCGGCCGATCCGGCCTTGAGAAAATCGATCAAAGACCTTGCACGCCGGAGCGCCACATCCACCGGATCGCGATCGCTCTCAAGAATGAGGGAATTGGGATCCAACATTTCATCCGCTGCGGGCTGTCGTTTGGCATCGTCGGCGATTTGTTTTTCGGTGCGGGCATATTGGTCGTTCCAGTCCCTGACCACGGGGTCCGAAGGAGATGCCGCCGAAAGGATCGGAAACATTGAGATGGCGAGAACGGCGTTGGCGAGCCGAAAAAGGGGCGTGGGGCAGGGGTTGTGCATGATAGGACCTCGTCGAGTTAGCCGAAAATAATGGGGTTCTCATAATCGGTTGCGGTGCCATCTAATCCAGATGCGGCCTGCTCGTCGATCGGGAAAAGCACTTTGTTGCAAGGATGGCGGCGGCTGCCGCGTAGCATCGGCTCAAATTACAGAACCACCAAGCGATGCATATTATGGATGATCAAAGGACAGGAAGAAGATGGCTGCAATTTTTTTGCGGTCTGCTGTTAGGCGGGACGGTCCAAGCGCAGCATTTCGAGTACAAGGAACACCACCTCGGGCCAACCGGCCTGTTCGGCGTGACCTCGCCGACCGACATCAAGATCACCAAGGTTTTGGAAGGCTCGCCGGCCGATGGCAAGATCAAGGTGGGCGATGTGATCGTCGCCGCAGGTGGCAACCCGTTCAATCAAAACACCCGCCCGCAACTTGCAGCAGCCATCGACCAGGCCGAGACAGAGCAGGCCAAGGGCATTCTCAGCCTGTCTCTGAAAGGCGGCAGCCAGGTTGACTTGCAACTCAAGGTGCTCGGAACCTACAGCAACACAGCCCCCTACAATTGCCCCAAGACCGATGCCATTGTCACCCGCGCCGCCGATGCTCTCGTCAAATCGCGGAATTTCAGCGGTGCCGGCCTGCCCATCGGTCTGCTTGGGTTGCTGGCGACCGGCGAGCCAAAGTACGTCGATGTGGTTAGAAAAGAACTTCACGCTGCGGCGTGGGCGAAGCCGGACCTGGTGCTCTCCATCGATAAGTATAACATGGTGGCATGGAGTTGGGGCTACATCAATCTGCTGCTCTGCGAATACTATCTAATGACTCAAGACGAATACGTGCTTCCTGCAATCAAGGCGTATTCGGTGGCCATCGCCAGCGGCAGGGATGCCGCTGGCCTGTGGGGACACGGTATCGCTTCCCTCGATCTCAACCGGGGTCAATTGCACGGCCGCCTCCCCGGTTATGCCGTGATGAACCAGTCGAGCTTACCCCTGTTTCTCTCGCTGCTGCTTGCTGACAAGTGCGGGATCAAACACCCCGAGGTTCAGGCCGGCATCGAACAGACGCATGCGTTCTATGAGGCCTTCATCGATAAGGGCACGCTGCCTTATGGCGTGCACAACCCTAACCCGAGATCATTCAACAACAACGGCATGAGCGGCCTGGTGGCTGTGGCTTTCGCTATTCGAGGCAACACCCACGGTGCCGCCTTCTTCTCCAGAATGGCGGCTGCAGCATCTAACACCATGGAAACCGGCCATACCGGCCACTACTTCAACCAGCTCTGGACCGGTCTCGGCGCCGACCTCGCCGGCCCGGAGATATCTGCCGAGTTTTTCAAGGAAACCCGCTGGCTGCACACGCTCAACCGCACCTGGGACGGGAACTTCACCTATGACGACTGCGAAGGCAAAGCGGGCGTCTTTTCCTACCGCGGCCTCAGCGACGCGGGCGCCCACCTGCTGAATTACTGCCTCGGGCGACACAAGCTATGCATCACCGGGAAGCATGCCGACTCGTCGATTTGGCTGAAGGGGCGGGACGTGGGCGACACGATCGGCTTGGCAACTATGGATATCAATGGCAAGAGTGATGAGGAACTGTTGGCCATGTTTGATCACCCGATGCCAAAATTGCGCAGCGAGGCCATTGGAACGCTTCGTTCCCGGCAGCATCAGCTCATGGGTTCGATCCGCAAGATGCTCAAGGATGGTGGCACGGCCCTGCAGCGGCACAGCGCCATCGGGTACTTCGGAGTTGGCTGCCCGAGGGAACAGCTCACTGTGGCACGCGATGAACTCGCCGCTTTGCTGCGTGACCCAAAAGAAGATATGGCGGTGCGGGCGGCTGCCGCTGAGAGCTTGTGTGGGCTTGGCGAGGCGGCCTATCCATATGTTGATGATTTGCTCAAACTTGTGATGACCGAGAAACCGGCCGACCCGCTCGGTAAATTCGACGAGCAGCTGGGCAGCTGCCTCAACGTCCTGTGCAAGGACCCATACGCCGCCGGACTGGTGAAGGACAAGCCATTGTTCTATGCCGTGGTCCTGAAATTGCTAGATCATAAGCGGGCCAGCGGTCGCACCTCGGGTGCAAAATTAATTTCTAACATCCCGATTGAGGATTTTCATTTTGTGGCCGACAAGATTCAATATGTCATCGACGACAAGGACCTGACCTATCACTCATATCACAATTTGGGACCCAAGACCGAGTCCATTTCGCTGCTGGCGAAGCTCAACATCGAAGGCGGCATCGAATTTGCCTTTGATACCCTTGAGGCCGAGGGCGGCAAGGCTGGTTTCAAGATCAGGATGCTCATGGATGTGCTGCCCAAATACGGCGCCAATGCCCAGTATGCCCTGCCCAAGATCAAGGCCGTCAATGCTGGCAAGTTCAAGAATCAGTGGGACGCTATGGTCAACGAGATAGAGTCCGCTACCACCACCCGCAAGATGATCACCCTCGACGAGGCGAAAAATTTCGGCACGGACAAGGCGACGCCGGGCCATTGAAGGTCATTTCCTCACGGGTCGTTACAACCACCTGAACGCATCACTAACACCTCACCTCACTGGAAAGCCCTCCCCATGATGATCAAGCGGCGCAATTTCATCAGGACGTCCTTTGCCGCAAGTGCGGGCCTTCTCTCCGGGCGACAATTGCATGCCCAGCAACCATTCAAAACCAAGCTATCAAAGGCGACCATCGTTGGCAGGCCGGAAGAAGTCAGCCTGCGTCAATTAAAGGAAGCCGGATTTGATGGCGTGGAGACCACAGCGGTAATCAGTGAAAGCGAGGCGCTCGATTGCCGAAGAATGGCGGATAAGCTCGGAATGCGGATCCACTCGGTGCTTCGTGGGTGGACCGAGATGAATAGCCCGGATCGGGCAAAGGTCGAGCAATCCGTGGCGTCAGCGGCAGGGGCCCTGAAAGCCGCGAAAGGCTACGGTGCCGATACCATCCTTCTGGTGCCGTGCCGCTGCGGGGGCATGCCGATGCCGGAAGCGTGGGACTTTGCCGTCGAGTTCGATGAGAAAACCAGCCACGTAACCCGAATCGTGGCGGGTGATAATGAGAAGTACAAGCTCTACATAGAAGCCCAGAATCATGCAACCGACACCTCCCGAGAAGCGATCAAGAAGCTCATTCCAGTAGCCGAGGAGGCAAAGGTGGTGATAGCAATTGAAAATGTGTGGAATAACCTGTGGGTGACGCCGGCACTCGCGAGAAACTTTGTCGATTCTTTCCAGTGTCCATGGATCAAATCCTATTTCGATGTTGGAAACCATGTGAAATATCCCGCGAAACCCCAGGATTGGATTCGAACGCTCGGCCCTCTTCTCGCCAAGGTTCACATCAAGGATTTTAAGCTGAAACCCGATGGACACGGCGGCGATTTCGTCCATCCTCGGGATGGTAGCGTGGACTGGCCGTCAGTTCGGCAGGCGCTCGACGACTCGGCCTATAACGGCTGGCTCACCATCGAGGATAGCGGCTTGAGTCTAACTGAGTTTAGCAATCGTCTCGACATGATCATCGAAGGAAAGTAGGGTCATGAACAACCTTGACAAAAGTGAAGCAGCCCGATAAAATCGGGCATGATCGTTACCCTTCCAGTTACGATAACAACATCTCTATCATCCCCACTATGAGAATTCATCCCAGCTCCCTTGCAATCATTGTTAGCATCGGCCTTTCAGGCATCGGCCAAACTCAAACGCCAGAGGTGCCGCCTGCTCCCCAGCTTCCAACCACGCCTTCAAAAACGACCGTTGGAACGGCTGATCTCCTAGCCGGCAAACGGGTGATGATCCTTGGCGACAGCATCACTCAGGACGGCACCTATGTGAGTTATCTCGAATATTTTCTAACGAAACAATATCCGGAGAGATCCTTCGACATCATCAACGTCGGTCTCTCCAGTGAAACCGCATCGGGTCTATCCGAAGTGGGTCATGCTGGCGGTTCCTTTCCCCGCCCCTGTGTTCACGAACGGCTCCAGCGCTCCCTCGATGCAGTCAAGCCGCAGCGGGTCGTCGCCTGCTACGGCATGAACGACGGCATCTATCAGCCCCACAGCGAGGCGATCATGAAAGCCTTTCAGGACGGCATCACCAAGCTTGCCGATAGCTGCCGAGCCGCTGGTGCCCAGTTGATCCTGGTCACGCCGCCGGTGTTTGAGGGGGGAGCCTACGATGAGGTGCTAGGGAAGTTCTCCGAGTGGGAAGTGGCTCATCCGCCCAAGGGTGTCATCGCAGTTGCCGATCTGCATACCTCGATGGCCGCCGCACGCGCCGAACGGCGGAAGGCGTCCCCCGATTTCCGGTTCACAAATGACAACGTCCATCCCAGTGAACTTGGCCACGTTGTGATGGCACAATCCATCCTGCAAGGCCTCGGCATTCCGATGCCACAGGGAAAAGCGGAGGATCTTCTAGCAGCTGCGCATGCCGACCCGCTCTTCAGTCTTGTGTGCAAGCATCGCAGCACCCGCTCGAACGGTTGGCTCAACCACATCGGCTACACCCGTGAGCGCACAGTTGCCCCCAAAACCGGCGACATCGAGGCCGTGGAAGCCTCCGCCAAGCAAATCCAGACCACGATCAACAAGATGATCCACACACCGTAGCAGAAGTAATCATCGAAGCGACACCACATACCCTCCATGAAACTCTCCACTTCTGCCCTCATCGTGATCTGTTGGGGTTTATGCGTCCCCGCCGCACAGGCCGACTACGCCGGGGAGGTTTTGAAGGATCGCCCGGTCGCTTGGTGGCGGTTAGGTGACCCCGTCACGGGCAATGGCATGGCTGTTAGTGACGTGACTGGCAGGCATCCCGGCATCTATCACGGCAACACGAGTGTCGAGGGCGGCGTGCCGGGGATCGGCGGCAAGGCGGCTCTGTTCGACGGCACCACGGCTTATGTGGAAGTCCCCGATCACAAGGATTTCGCTCTCGACATCCTCAGCGTCGAATGCTGGTTTAAGACGAAGCAGTCATGGACGGAATCCAACTGGCCTGCCAGCGCGTCGCTGATCAGCAAAGCCACCGAAGGCAATGGGTCTGGCGACTGGGTGATTTTGGGCGGTGCCGCCGAGGGAGTTCAGGGCTGTGCCATGGCGCAGTTAGGGCCAACAGGGGGAACAGATGCCGTGGTGGCTTCGCCCGGTGGCCTCAATGATGAGAAGTGGCATCACCTCGTCTGGACGCACGCCGCCAGAGTGAATCAATGGTTTGTTGACGGCGTGAAGGTCACTGAATCGGACGACAGCGGTGGTTCCATCCTCAATGATCGGCCGATTCAGATAGGCGGCGATCCATTCCTAAATGGCAAGTTCTTTCACGGGCAACTTGCCGAGGTCGCAATCTATCAGACAGCCCTGGACGAATCCCGCGTGGTGGCCCACCTCAAGGCTGCGGGGGTGTCGCCCAGGCGACCCGCCATCGTAGCGGCTCCAATACCCTTGGAAACGCTCGCCTTGAAAAACCCTAACGGACTTGAATGGGATCTGTGGCGCAACGAAAGCGGCTGGAGCCTTGGCCAGATATCATTGCATGGAAAACCGCTGGATATGCCGTCCTCAACCGGTGTTCTGGCATTGCGCAATATCGAGACCGGCGAGTTGCACTGGCTGGCCGCCGATCACGCCGAACGTATCGCTCCACACGCGGCACGCCTGTCTGGTCTAACGAAAATTAATGATGCGACGTTGCGCTTCGGAGTCGAGATCGCCCTGCAGGAAAGCCTTCCTGCCGCGACATGGAACGTCTCGTGGTCGGTCGATAAGGACCTCAAGGGTTGGGAGGTGTGCCTGGCCTACCACGGTTCCGGCCAAACTGATTGGCGTTGCACCATCTATCCGTTTGCCGGAAACGACGGGAATGTGGCTCTAGCACCGATGAAATATTGCGGTATTCCCGCTGTGTTGATTTACCGTCCTGACCTCTCGATGGTGGCGCTGTTTGGCATTGATCCGGCCTCAGATTATTTGAATCCGACGAGTTGGACCGGCACGACTGGTTTCCACTTCAAGAGCGGGCAAACACCGCCACAGTTTCGCGTCGGCGGAGGAAAGCTGGCGGCGGGGATCCAATATGGCATGCCACTGCAACTTTTCCTGAGCGATGCCGGTGAATCCGCCAAGGCGATTAGCGGTCTAGCGAAAAACTGGATAGCCCTGAATAAGTATCGTGTTGAACCGCTGCATATCCGTTCGCATCAGGAAGGGTTTGATTTATTTTTGCAGGGGCGGCTCAAGGGCGGAATGTGGCATGAAGGTCTGGGATACCAGATTATGGAGAACTGGAAAGTCGTCTATACGGCGGAGTCGCCCATCAACGCCTGGTTTGATTACCTCCTCTATGAACAGAGCGGCGATCCTTTGTGGCGCAAGCGGGCGTTCGATGCGATGGATCTCGTGCTAAAGGCTCAACATACGGATCCAGCGGATCTGAATTTTGGAGCCCTCGAGACCAATTACGAGCTGGACACCAAGGCGATCAACAGCAACGATCACACTGATAATTGGCACTACAAGGTGGATATGAACAGTTTCGCCGCCCGTTATATCTTGCAAGTCTGGCAGAAGGTGAAGGCTAAGGAAGGGATTGACCGCAAGGACTGGTATCAGTGCGCGGTCCAAATGGCCGACTGGGTCATGAAACAGCAGAACCCGGACGGCGGTCTGCCTCAGGTGGTGGATGATAAACAGAACCGGAAGTCCATCTCCGTCATTTCTGGACGCTCGCTGACGGCTTTTCCCATCATCTATCGAATAACCGGGGATGAGAAATACGCTAGATTCGCCAGCCAGCTTGAGACGTTTCTCCGAATCCATGTGGAAGGCCGTTACTGGTTCACCGGCGCACACGTCGATCTTTATCCTAAAGACTTTGAGGCTGATAGTGTGTGGCATGCCGTGGAATATTGGATCGATAAATATGACCTGACAAAGGATGTGGACTGTCTTAGGCGGGCCGAAGCCGACGCATGGTTTGCTTTCCTGATGTTCTGCCCGAAACAGCTCTCCTGGGTGAAGAATCCGACCCAGACGTGTCATACCGAACAGCAGCATTTCCTGCAGTACTCGAATTACTGTTACAACAATCGCAAGTATGTCTGCCTCGACCGCTTGGCCAAATTGACCGGCGAGAAGCTCTTCGGCGACCTGTGCGAGCGGATCATTCAGTGTGGCTTCTGGGCTCAGCCGACGTCTGGCCCCTGGGTCGGAGGCATCAACGAGCGTATGAGCGACCCATGGAAGGCCCTGTCGAATGACTTCAACTCCACGGCTCAAGTATATACCGGCGAGTTGGCGACCGACGCGGCCCTACAATTGCTGGAGATGGGCCTCGCCAAACCTCAACAGCATGCCGCTGGAACACCCAAATGATCTGGCAATTCTTATGTGGAGCCATCCGGAGGCCGGTCGTCACGAGACCCAATGGGGGAAAGAGGCGAGGCGAACTTATATGGTTTTGTGGGGAATGATTCGGCTGATTCAAGTCCGTGCTGTCGATGGTCAATCCGTATCGTTAGGATCATCCCCGTAACCGACAACTTCCACCGTGATGATTGAGGGCTCATCCACGGTGCTGGGCACCGGCCTTGGGACTTGTGCGGCGTGCCATCCTGCAGAGTTGGCTGTGCCCGCCGCCGCTGTATCCGAGGCGGACGCTAGGCTGGCAGAGGATATGCTAACGGAGATGGGTCCCGTGGCACCGGCACTCGATCCACCGACTGCGATGTTGGCGGTGTTAAACACATGATTGGCGGCAATGTTGAGGTTGCCGGATACGCGGATCCCAGCGTCGCCAGCGTCCACGGTGCCGAGCGGGGCCACCAGATCCACATCGCCCGGCGGCACACCTTTCACGGTGGCCAGCACGCCGATTCCACCGCCGGTGGCCAACCCTGATAGATCCGTCTGAACCGCAGCACTTTGCGGGTCAATGAGCACCCGTGTCGGCGAGGCTGACTTGACGGTCTTGGAGGATGCACCGGCTGCGATGTTGCCCACCGACGACCAAATGAGTTCGTTGCCGCCGCGAAGCGTGAAAATCCGGCCAATGCCGACGCTGACGTTTTCCCTGGCGAAAATGGAGATATCACCACCGCTTTCGGTGATGATCCCGGGAGGTGTCTGCGGGTTGCCGATCGCGCTGTCGGCCAATTCAAGCCCACCCCCGGGAATGAGCAGAGATATATCACCGCCATTGGTGCTGCGAATGTTGCGGGCTCGGGCAAGAATTCGGCCGTCGCGGGCATCCGGGCCAACCAACAGCGCGATGGCCGCATCCGCCGCTTTGTAGTTGCCAGTGGCGGCATGATCGCGCCCGGCATCCCGTAATATCCGATAGAAAACTTCGATCGCCAGGCGGGCTTGTTCCTCCGCCGATAAATTGCCGAAGACCACACCGGGCGCGATTTCCCCGAGCAGGCCGACACCTTGTGGCGTCGCAACATCATGGCTGATAAAGGCCGCTAGATTCAACCCGCTGTTGCCAAGTCCGCTCGCCGGGCCCAGCCCCGCGCTGACGATCAACTCTGCGCCGCTAAAGGGCAGGTACGGATTGCGGGCATTGCCGACGCTGGCGATGCCCGCCCCGGTGCCGTCCGATTGGCTCAAGCCCGTGCCCAAATCGAGGTTGTGACCTGCCAGCACTTCGAGGGAGCCCGGGCCGCTGATTTGAATATCCCCGGCCTGCGGGCCACTTCCAAGGTTGATGCCGTTACCCGGTTGCTGTGCTGCGATCCGTAGCACACTGGTGGTCTGATAGGGCGTTAGATCACCGCCGCTTGCCACCACACTGATGTCGCCTGCATGGTTGTTTTGAAGATACAGGGCGACGTCCGAAATGCTCTGGCTGGCGATGACGCGCGTCGGCTTTGGCGAGAAAAGTGTCAGGCCGGAAATATCACCGCCATCCGCATACAGGCGCAGTGGATTTGCGTCATTGCCATGCAGCAATCCGGCGGCATGCAACGCCTGCTGGGTTTGCAAAACATGGCCGCTCGTGCCTCCCGACTCGGCGAGGTGCTGGTTGAGAAAATTGAGGAAATCCGGGCTTCCGGTTAGGCTGGCACTGTTGGTGATGCCGGCGATTTGTTGATAGCCAAAGGGGCTGGCGATGCCTGGAATGGCAGCCGGATCTGCGTCTGAGACGTTGATGGTGGAGTTGCCCCAGGTGAGAGTGTTCACACCGGATAGGCTGACCACTCCATTGGGCTGGAAGCCGTTGATCGAGCCGCCAGCCAGCAACTCAAGGGTGCCCTGTGACGAAGGGGCCAGCGTTAGATCGCCGACCACGTTGATATTGCCGCTCCACGAGGTGGCCAGCAAGCTGCCGGGCCGCAGCGCAAACAAGCTTTGAAAGGGTGTTGTGGAGGTTTCATCCAAGCGCAACCACGGCTTGGTGTACGCCGCTGAAAGAGCCGATAACTCCAACTTGTTCGTGTACCAACTCTGCAAAAGTGGCGTGGCCACTCCCGTCGTCTGGCCGGGTAAAGTCGCCGCACTGCGCAACGTCACGTCGCCACCCACCGAGGTGACCCTCACGCTGGCCTGCCCCGAGTAGGTCGAGAAATAGCTCTTCTGCCAGAAACTGTTGAGCAGTCCCCCCGGCAATAAGAACGGATTGGCCACCGGACCTAACAACACATTATCTTCGGCGGACACGCTAAAGCTACCCTTGCCCACAAACAAGGTGGTTGGCAACTCGGTGTAGGCCGTTTCCTGGCCGCTGCTCAGGTTGGATTGGGTCAACACCGAGCGGGTGGGATTGGTGACGATACTGCCGCCAGCTGTGAGGGTTCCGCTGCCCCGTTCAACATCATAGACCCCGGCGTCGATGTTGTGGCCAGCTCGAACGGTTAGATCGCCGCCACCGAGTTCTAGCAACTTCGAGGCATCCGGCGCGGCGACCTTCGTTTGGGTGGCATCGGTGTATCCCGGCATGCGGGCGTTGGTGGGCACCACCGCATCTACATTGCTGATGTCGTGGAGCGCCACCAGCGTCACATTCCCGCCACCCAGCGCCCCTATGCCTTGAAAGAAATTGCTGAAATCCACGCACCAAGTCGTGGATGCAGCCTCACCCCAGCGATTGACCCCGAACGTGCCGCTGGCAGGGTCAACGTACCCACGCCGATAGAGCCAGTTGCTAGGCATTTGCCACTGGGAGTCCGCCACCCACTGGTCGGCATTCAGTGTGAGGTGCTCGATATTTTCCCCGGCGTAAAGGCTAACGTCACCGCCTGCCATGCTGTAAATTGCGGCACTCGTCTGCTGGGAATTACCCAGCGAGCTGTCCATCCCGACGAGGCTCAGGCTGGGCAGGCGGAACAGCCCACCCATCGTCGGATCTGCGACCCGGGTGCCCGCAGTGAAAATCGTGGCAAATGGATTGAGTAATTGCACGCTCCGTGCGGCATGTATCTCGATGTCACCGCTACCGGTCCGGATCACTTGATAACGATTCGCAATCGCCGAGGCAGTCGTCGCCGTGGCCCCGCTGCCGGCGGCCAGGTTGGTGGCTATTTTACCCAACTTGAGAGAGCCGGTGCCTGCGGCCAGTGGGTCGCCGGAAAGCACCGAGCCAAAGTTGGCAGCACCGAGGTCCGCACCGGCCGAAAGCCGATACGACCAGGTTTGCTCGTTGACCGGTAGCAGTGGGTTTTGAGTTGATAGGCGGGCGCCCCACAGCCAGCCCGGATCTGTGCTGGCAAGCGTCGGGCTGAAGCCGTCGCTCAGGGCATTGTACAGCACAAGGTTTGCGGTAGCGCGTATCGTTAGAACACCGGCCGATCGATTCGCCCCAAACCGATAGGTTGCGAGATTCCAATCACTGGTGCTGGTGGACGATGCGCTGCCCAGCGTGACGTCGCCACTGCGGTTGATAATCTCCACTCCGGGAGCCAGAACCAACGCGGCTGCGAGTCCGGAATTGCTAGCTAGCAAACGGTTGAGGATGGCGTTGTAGTTAGCCGTGGTCGTGCCGGCTGCACCAAGGTAGTTGGTGGCGTCCGTTTGGATGGAGCTCTGGAGCACGCTGGTGATGACACCGCCTGAGCCAGATAGATCATAGAGTTTGTAGCCTTCCACCAGGATGGCGGACGCATCCATGATGTTGCCGTTAATGGCATGAACGGAAAGATCGGAGTTGGCGGCATTGCGTGGGGCTCGGATATGCAGTTTCCCGCTGAACTGGCCGTTGTAGGCACTGGTACCCGCAGTGTTAGCGCCACCGGCAATCTTGGAGGACACCGAGAGGTTCAATACCGAGCCACTCTGGATATCAACCGCTCCCGTGCCAACCACGCCGTTGAGCTGGGTGCCGGCTTCCAAGGTGATCGTTCCCCCTTGGCCCGCACTGTTGAAATCCGCCCCTGCCACGCTGAGCCGCGAACTTCCAGTCAGCGTCAGATAGGTGTGCGCCGCCAGATCAATCGCGCCGCCACTCACCCCGGATGCATCAATCGCACCTGTCACGCTGATGCCCCCCTGATCGGCCGAAAGCTCGAAATGATGCGCCGTGGCCGGGCCGTCGATCAGGACGTTGCCGGAGCGAACGCGAATCCCTTGGCTTTGCGTCAGACCGGATGCCGCCAGTCTGGTACTCAGGGCCGCCAACGTCGGCAGCGCCAATACATCCAGCGAAACACTGCCACCGGTGCCACCCATTCCTGCAGAACCCAGGATGCTCCCATTCATGCCAATTGAACCGGTAGGTGCCGAAATGCTCAGGCTGCCGCCATTTCCACCTTGGGCTGGTGCTGCTAGATCCAGCGTGGACTGCGGATTCAGAAGTACATTGCCAGTTGGTGCTGCTAGATTGATAGAGCCAGCACTGATGACCTTGGTGATATCTTGAAAACTGCGACTGGTGCCAGAGACATCCAGCAGGCTGTTGACCGCCAGATCGCCTGCAGTGGCGGTGAGCGTGAGTGAGCCGGCAGGCAGCGAAATTTCGGTGCCTATGGTGATGGCACCACCCCTGATGCTCAGGGTGCTCCCCAGCCCCGACGCCAGCGACTCAGAAGTCCCTTGTGGCGGCGTGCTGAAGAAAACATTCCCACTCGCCCCTAGTGTCCTGTTAGCACCACCCACTCCGGTGACAAGCGGCGTGATGGCCGCCAAGCTGCCTTGGATGGCTAGGCCACCGCTACCCTCTCCGATAATCCCTCTGGAGGCCTCCAGAGTGACTGCGGCATAGCCATTGATCGCTAGATTGTTAGCACCTAGTGTGATCACATCAGCCAGCAAGGTCAAGTTGCCTTGGCCGGGACCACTTGCCAGAGCGGAGGCCGCCGCCGCTGAGTTTTCCAAGCGCAGGTTCCCGGCAGCGATTTGGGCGGCGCCGCCAGCGGCAATTTGTCCGCGAATCTGCCCGGCGCTCAAGGTGAGGCTGGCCAGGCCCGAGGTAGATCCAAACGTGCCGGAGCCATAGACATCGATGGATGCATAACTCAGCAGCGTCAGCGCAGAGGCTGCTCCCAGGGCTCCAAGAGTATTGTTGGAAATGGTCAGTCCACCGCTTGGAATCGCCATGCCAGTGTCTCCTAACACCAGTGCGATGTTCGACGAATCCAATTGATAGGTTGCGGCCGCAAGTTTCGCTGATGGATCCAGGGCGATCCCCGCCGATGAATCCAGAGAAATACTGCTGCCACTGAGTGTCGCATTCGCAGCGATGCTGAGCTGGGCTGAACCGGTGCCGGTGATGCCGCTTCGGAGGATTTGGGCAGCAGGATCGGCGGCAACCCGCAGCAGCGTGCCATTTCCTGCAAGTAACAATTTGTCAGAGGTGGCCAGGGCACCGGTGGCTGCCAGGGAAGAACCGGCGTCCACCGTGATGCTGGTATTGGCCACTAGGATCAAGTCCTCGGCAGACAATACCGACCCGGCATTGTTCACTATCAGATTGTTGCAACCCACCGCCACCGATTCCCCCATGGGACCGCTGGAACGGCGCCCGCCGATAAGCAGGGTTTCCGCTCCAAATGACGTCAGCGTGTTAGAATCCAGATAGATCGTGCCAGCCACACTGGCATGCGGGGCGGCGGCGATGACCGTGTCGAGCGGTGTGTTGATATCAATCGCCGCGCCGCGACCGCTGGCAATCGAGGCCGCCGCCACCGTGCCTAGCAGATCCATCGCCCGGGTGGCTTCAAACACCAGGTGACCACCGTCCAGCGGTAAGCGCGGCACGCTGGCACCTGCGGCACGCGCCGATGCCGCTAGAAACGAGGAGGCCAGGAAGTCGTCATACTGGGCACGCAAACGCACGACATCAGCCGCTGCCAAATTGAAGCGGCTGCTGAATGTTGGCACCGTGCGTGCAGTGTTGAGACTGTTG
>CAIQXC010000092.1 GCA_903875675.1 Akkermansiaceae bacterium | reverse complement strand
GCGGTCCAGCCGAAGATGCGCTTGCCGGAAAGCATGACAATGTCACCCACCGTGAGCCCGGCGGTGAGGGGATGGCGCACGGCGGGGAACGTCACGCGCTCGCGCTTGAACGGACGGAGCGTGTGATTGACGCCCACGATGCGGTTGTAATCCGCCAGCCCGTCGGGCGTGAGGCCGCAGAGCATCAGCGTCCCGCCGCGCTGCCAGAACGACTGGAGTAACTCGGGCTGGCCGGCGAGTTGTTTCAAATTCGCCGGGGTCGCGGAGACCAGGGCGATGCCGGATTGCGGATCGCGGATTGCGGATTGCGGATCGGCCGCCTTGGCATATTGCAGCCCGATGGCGTCCACGGCCTTGCCCAAGGGTCCGTTCTCGATCACGGCGGCGACGTTGGCATGTTCCTGCCGGTAGGCCGCGCCGCAGCAGATGAGGTTCAGCAGGAGTTGTTGGGCGACGGGATTCACCGTGAGCTTCGTGCCCACATCGAGTTGGCTGAGGTAGAGGATGCCCTGGCCGACGGGCACCTCGACCAGCGCGGAATACTGCAGCCGCGGTCCGCATTGGACGAGACTCTTGCCGCCGCGCGTGGGTTTGGCATAGGCGTTGCGATAGACCAGATGATCCGGCCCCCAGGTGAAGAAATCCTTGTCCTGCAGTCCGCGCAACGCCGGATGCGAGGTGTCCTCGAGGAAGGCCGCGCGCCCATCAGCCATGGGAATCTCCGTGCCGAAATCGTTCTTCTTTACGCGCGGCGCCAAGTCGATCTCAGCGGGGATGGCCTGGTATTTCAGCGGCTGGGTTTGGTCGAGCACCACAACGGCCCGGCCTTCGGATGCCAGGACGGCCAGCCGCGTGGAAGTGCTGTCTTTCGCCTCAATGGCGTCGCGGCCGACCACGAGCACCTTGACGCCGGTGGGAATGGCGGCGAGGGATGGGATGGAAGTGAATGGCAGGCCCACGCGCTTCAGAAACGCGGCGGTGCCGCCTGCCGGGTCGAAAACCGCCACCGTATTGGCATCGAGTTTCTCCGGCGCCACCGCTGGCAGCACGGACACCGCTTTGCGGTCGTGATAGATTTCCTTGCCTCCCACGCTGAGCGCGAGGGTTAGTTCGCCCTCCTGGCGCGTGGTGACCGACGGCATGGTGAACTCCTCCTCGAACTTCTCGGCCGTGCCCGGCACCACATGATGCGTGGAGGTCTTCGCATAAGCCTCCTTGCCGTCCACTGTGAGCCGCCGGGTGAAAGTGATCGGCTCCGGGTATTGGGTGTCGTTGAAGATGCCGAAGGTGCGCTTGACCTTTTGTGACGATCCAAACGTCCAGTCCCACTGGCGGGTGAACACGGCACGCGGCGCATTGGCGCCCCACTGGGCCGGGCCGCCTTCGCTGCCGATCCAGAAATACCACGCGGCAAAATGGCCGCCCCAGCGGTAGCCTTCGTTCAGCATGCGATAACACAGGGCCATGGCGTCACGCGTAGCGGCTTTGCCCTGGAAGGCAATCTCGCCACCCCACATCGCATAGTCGGCGGGATTGATGCCCGAGGCGAAGAAATCCTCGCCGATGAACCGGGGCCGTTGCTGGTCCCACTTCCAACGCCCGCGTCCGCCGCCTTCGACGAACGGCTCATAGGCGAGGTCGGGGTAGCGGGCGTCCAGAGTGGCGACGTAATGATCGCCGGCCACGCCCAGGGTGTTGTTCTTGGTGGCGCCGCCGCCGTCAATCATCACCGAACGCGTCGGGTCCACCGCCATCACGGCATCGTGGGTCTTGGTGATTTCCTCCTCGTACCGATCCATGTTCGGCGAGTTGCCGAGCAGGTTGATGAGATTGATGAAAGCGAATTCATTCTCGATGGTCCAAATCTGGATGGACGGATGATTCCGCTCGCCCTTGACCTGGGCGACACACTGGTCGCGCCAGTTTTTCATCAGGGCCAGCTTGAGTTCCGAGCCGCCCTGCTGCTGGCGCGTTTCCGGATCGCTCTCGCTGAAGGCGTTGCCGATGGTTTCCCCATCGAGCGTGGTGTTGCGCCGGACGACGACCCCGTTGCGGTCGCAGAACTCGAGCCCCTCCCGCGGTTCCAGACCCAGCCAGCGGGACGTTTGACCGGCCTGCCCTGCCGTCATGAAGCGCATGGTCCGCTGGTGGGTGCACTGGTAGGCGTCCAGCCACGTTTGCGGCGACTGGCTATCCCCGATGAGATCGGCCCACATCCGCCACACCACGCCGTTGAGGGTGAACCGGGTTCCCTCGCAGCGCCATTCGCGGAAGCCAAACAGGGTCTCCCTGAGGTCGGTAGGCTGGCCTTGGACCACCACGGTCGTGCGCAGGCGATACAGGTTGGGCGTGTCGGGCCACCAGAGTTTGGGATCGGTCCAAGTGTCGGCCAGTGCGATGGTTTGCGTGGCATGAGCCGCGATTTTGAACGGCTGCGGTTTGAAGGTGTGTTCGACTTTTCCCGATTTGTCATCGATAGCTTCCCAGCGGATTTCGCCAGCGGCTTCAGCACCCGAGTGGTTGCGCAACTCGATGTCCGCTGCGAGTTGTTTGCGGGCGACGGAAGGTTTCACAAACACATCGGCGGCATCCACGGTGCCGCCCGCTGCCACGAAGGTTGGGGTCGCCAGGATGCCGGACTGCGGGCAGTTCCACACCGGGTAATCCAGATCCTGAAATCCCTGGCTGAAGAAACCGAGCGGAATGTTGAACGTCTTGCGCAATTTCAGCGGCCGCTTCGGATCGGCCGAGCGACCATACCAAGCGTCGCGGATCCCCACCCAGATTTCATTCACCTGGCCAGCCTTGATCCCCTGGGTGACGTCCACCTGAAACGGCGCGAAGGGATTCTTCTCGAAGCCGCAACTGACGCCGTTGACGAAGATCGTCGTGTTGAGGTTGTTGCAGGGAAAGTCCAGGTAGAACGCGCGGCCCACCATCGAGGCGGGCACTTGGATGCGGGTTCGATACCAGAGCCGGTGGGCGAAAATGAGATCCTCGCGTACTTTGTTCTTGTCGCAGGGGACGGGAATCGCCCGCCAGATCGGGTGCTTCGGCAACTCCCGGATGGGTTCCGCCACCTCGCCGGGCAGTTGCTCGTCGTCGCGGGCGATTTCCGAAACGCCACCCAGTTTCACGCTGGCACGCTCGGACTGCTTCGCCTCGGGGAGTTGGAAGATGACCTTCGCCGCCGCCTCGTCCGCGGCGTCGCGGCCCGTGTCGTCCGGCTTGAACTTCGAGTTGGGTTGAAACGGCCGTTCATGCAGGCAGAGGGCATCCGAGGCATAGAGGACCCGCTGCCACTTGCCCATGTCGTCCTTGCGCTTGGTCAGGCGCACCTGCAGGCGATGGTCGCCCGCCTTCAGCTCCGCCTCGCCCAGTTTGAGCCAGGCCACTTCGGTCCAATTCGCCAACTCCATCAGATCGGTGGTCAGATCGGTGGACGAGGCCATCTGCCAGGGGCCGTCATCCAGCCGCCACTCGAAGGGCGAGCGCACGAACTCGAATCCCACCCGGTTCCAGACTTCGTAACGGCCCGCTTTGGGGCTGGGGAAGGCATAGTTCAGCAGAATGCCGTTGTCCGGCACTTCCTGCTCGACCTTCCCTTCTTCCACGCTGACATGTAGCCAGTTGCCGGCGGACAGGAACTGCGTCCTGCCCCAGCCGGCGCGGTTAACCTTGAACGGGGTCTGGGCGGATTCGCCTTCCAACCAGATGAAGTCCGCGGCCAACGCCGACAGCGCCAGCCAGCCCATCAACGCAGCGCCAAAGGCCAGGGATTTCCGCAAGAGTATTCGATTCATCAGCGCTTTCATGGTTGGGCGAATGGCGCTACGTGGCAAAGGGCGCATTTTAATCGGTGACGTTTCATCTGACTTAGGTTCGTTCCGCAAGCGGTGGTTCATTCATTCCCGATCCTTGGGTCACCGAGACGGCCTCAACAACCGCCGTCGTGGACGCGGCGATGTTGCATAGGCAAACGGAGAGTCGAAGGCGCTGTTGGCCTGGTCCAACAGCGCCAGAATCGGTCACGAAAGACTTCCTCCCCTGAAGCGATTCCTCATGAGCATCCAGGGGGAAGGTGACTACTCGGCCTTCACCCGCACAAACAACTTGGCATTGGCCAGCGGATTGCCGGGGGCTCCGGTTAGATCCACAATCACGGTTTGGTTATCGGTGCCGGCGATCGGCGTCACGATGTCCGCAAGGGCGGGAACCACCGTTGTCCAGTTGCCTGCCAGTGTGGTTGACCACTGGTAGCTGTAGTTTAACTTGGCCAGCGAGGGATTGCGGCGGACGTAGGTGAAAGTCCCGGGCACTTTGTCGAGCGGCACGGAGATCGGGCTCACTGAGGCACCCTTGCTCGGGTCCAGACCGAAGGCGCGTTCCATATCGTTGCTGAGGCCGTCGCCGTCGTAATCGTCGGCCTTGCCGGTGAGGGGGCCGCCGAAGGTCCAGCTCTGGGCCGGACCCCAAGTACCCGCATAATCATCGGAGGATCCGATGTAGAGGTTGGTCGAACTGAGCGTGGTCGAAAGCAACTCGAACGGGGGTGCTGCATGGTTGGCCTGGACACCTGGGGCCGCTGAGACCTCGAAGTAATTTCCGCCATTGCCGTTCCACCGGATGAACACGATGTCGTGCGAGCCAGCGGTGAGGTAGGCCGCGACCCGGGTATTCGAGTCACCGGTGCCGTCGGGGAAATATGCCTCATGCAGATTGTTCGGATGCAGCGTGCCATTACCGTAGAGCGAGTGGTAGGTGTCGCCCGCATTGTCCCAACGCAGCATGAAACCGTCGTCTGAGCGCACATGTCGGGCATTCTGGGCTGAAATGACGTGAAATCCTTATCCCCGTAGGCTTACATGAGAAATTCGGTTTCATTTGTAGCCATCATTTATGAAAAATATGTTGAGATAATGCTTTACTTAAAGGCATTTTAGGCTATTAATCATAGCCATCAAGACGCCCCACCCCATCCACCTCGAAATCCAGCGCCGGGACACCACCCCGGTCGGCATCCTGCGCACCAACTATCGTGACCCCGGCTCCGGTCGCATCTGCCACACCACCCACGGCCGCCTCACCGGACTCGCCCTTGACGAGTTGCTCGTGATCCAAGCGACGCTGCGCGGCGAGGTCATGCTCAAGTCCGATCCACAAGCCCTGCGCCT
>CAIQXC010000091.1 GCA_903875675.1 Akkermansiaceae bacterium | reverse complement strand
GGGATAAAGTCCCAGCATCATCGAGTGGCGACTCGGGATGCACATGGGTGCCTGACACACCGCCTGATCAAACAAGATGCCCTCCTTCGCCAGCCGATCCAATGTCGGCGTTTTCACCGTTGGATCCAAGCGGCCGAGATAATCCCAGCGGTGCTCGTCGTCCATCAGAAAAATGATGTTGGGTCGGCTGGCGGCTGCGGCAGGAGGGGCCGAGCGAACCAGCGGTGCCATGGACGCAAGGCCCAGCACGCTGAGAACAAGCAATGATTTTGTGTCTTTCATGATCTATCATTCCAAATTTCCCGGGGTTAGACGCTGGCGTTTGCTAGTGGGTTGCTAGAGCCCCTTGGGCACCTCCATCCGGAATTCTGGAATGCGGGCGAATATCCACTCACCGTCGGCGGTCTCACCAAAAAACGCCCCGCTCACGAGTGCCGAATTTGCCACGATATGGTAGCTATTGTAGGAAAAATGCTCGCCTGGATTGATGGCGGGGTTTTGGCCGACGACCCCGGCGCCTTCGACGACAGTGACCTCGCCGCCATCCTCATGCACAACCCACTTGCGGCCACGGATCGTCACCGCAACGGGTGAATCATTGTGAATTGAGATGAAATAGACGAAAGGATGCGGCTTTTCCGCGCTGGCATCCAGCCCGGGCATGTAGATCACATCGTCCACGCTGACGTGAAGGTCTTCGAATTCGCGGAGCGGTCCTGCCATGGCCGGCATGGTTCCGTCTGAAGCCGCCTCTGCCAAGCACGAAAATTCACTGGTGCCGCGGCACCGTCGCGCTATGAATACTCCGTGACCAGTCCTCCGCCCGTGGCAATGACGATTGCAGGCTCGGATTGCTCCGCAGGCGCGGGCATCCAGGCCGATTTGAAAACCTTCCAGCACTTCGGCGTGCACGGTCTCACCGTGCTCACCTGCGTCGTGGCGGAATCCGCCAACATCGTGCGGGCCGTCCATGCCGTGCCGGTGGACCTGCTGCGCGAGCAACTGGCGCTGATGCTCGACGCGTTCCCAGTGGCGGCGGTGAAAACCGGCATGTTGGTTTCCGCAGCCCACGTGGCGGCGGTTGCCGAGCTGCTCGCGGCGCGTCCACAGCTCCCGCTGGTCGTCGATCCAGTGATGATTGCCTCGACCGGAACACCGCTGCTAGAGCCTGCGGCGATGCGGGCCTATCGTGAGTTGCTGCTGCCGCTGGCCCGCCTAATCACCCCGAACCTGCCCGAAGCCGAGGCCCTGCTCGGCTGCTCGATCCCCAATAAAGCCGCCCTCATTCCCGCAGCACTCCGTCTGGCGGAAGTGTTTAAAACGAGCATTTTATTAAAAGGTGGCCACCTAGACGGCCCGGAATGCCTCGATGTGCTGGTGGCCGACGGCGAGGTCCAACAATTTAGCGCGCCCCGGCTGGCGGTGGCGGGTTCGCACGGCACAGGATGCACGCTCTCGGCCGCCGTCACTGCTCGACTGGCTCTGGGCGAGTGCCTACCGGCTGCTGTTGCAGCCGCCAAAGACTATCTGGGCAACACGCTGCGCCATTCATATGTCTTCCATTCCCCCGGCGGCGGCTCGATTCACGCCCTCAACCAAGCCACCAGCGCGCTCTTTGCCGCCCCCGCTATTCCAAGCGCACGTTGAGCCGATAGAACTGGCGTGCCCCAGCTGCCGACAATGGCACCACAACCGTCTGGTCGCCGCCAATCACGTCGGAAAATCCGTCCAGCGCATGCCACGAGGCGGGCTGCGCCAGGTCCGGGCTAGTCTCCACCGTGTAATGCCTCGTCAGTCCCGTGTAATCACCACCATTGGCGGCATGGGCCAAAAACGTCAGACCAACAATCTTGCCGGATGCATCACACGTTGGCACAAGCAGTTGGGGAGTGAAGGCATTGGGATCTGTGCCTAACGTGAATTCTGCGAGGTTGCTCAAACCGTCACCGTCAGGATCCGCGGAATCTGACGCAAGCCCGGCGGCAATTTTTTCTGATGTGAAATGGCTGTGGCGCCAAGCGCTGAGTGCATCCGCCGCAATGACTAACACGCCGCTGGCACTTGCCGCGTAATTCGCCTCGTTGAGGGTCGCCGCCACCGTGTAGCTGCCCGGGGCAGTCGGCGCGACCGACGATCCGTCGTATGTTAGAACAACCGCCAAGCCAGCCGGATCGCTCGTCGCCGAGGCGGCCTTCGGAGTGCCGTCGTAGATTTCCGCCAAACCACTGAGAGTGATTGTAGCAGTTGCCTTGGTGATGGTGCCGGCGAAAAAGTTAGCCAGAGTCACGGCATAGTTGGCACCGTTGTTGCCGTCACTGATAGTCATGTTGGGGATGAGCACCTTGATCCCCTCCCCCGCGTTTCCGTCTTGGAACGATTCCGAAAGAACACTGGCGGTATCGCCTGCGGCCAGTGGCGGAGATACCGTCGGAATGCCTGCTGCAACCGTCGTACCATCGTAGGTCTTGGTGGCAGTCACCGCCGTCACCGCCACCGGGCGTGGCGTGATCCCGGCACTCAGGCCACTTGGCTGACTGAGCGTGTAATCGGCAGCCT
>CAIQXC010000090.1 GCA_903875675.1 Akkermansiaceae bacterium | reverse complement strand
GCCCTCATCCCGACGTCTATCGCGAGTTGATTTGATTTAGCAAATCCTGTCCGCTCACGCTTCCGGCAGATGATTCTCGATGGCGCTGGCTTGGGCGAGAGCCTTGGCGGCGGCTTTTTGATGGGCCGCCGCATCGTCGGTTAGGTCTTCGGCGGTGAGGAATTGGGCTACCTTTTCCTGTTTCGCGGCGAAGGCCCTGAGATCATGGATGCGTTGGAGTTGCTCGGCAGTCAGGGCGGGGCGGGCTTGGGCGGCGGTGCCGCTGAGCGGGCGGGTGGCGCGGGTGTTGAGCGTGAGCAGCCCACTGGCGACAAGTTGTTGGATGGCCGACCATGTGCTTTCGTCCAGAAGGTGAAGGGCCGGAGTGTTGCCGCGCCAATCGATCTCGCGGTGGAGGGCTTCGAGGGCTGTCTGGCGCTCGCGGTTGCGGAGCACGGCTACCACCACGGGCGTGCTTTGGCCCGGCAGGATGACTTCCTCGCAATGCACCAGGTGTGTTCCAACGATTTCGGCGGCACGCTGGGCAAAAGCCAGCGCTGGATCGGCGGGCTGAGGTTTGGGCACCGACGCGCCGTCGGGGACGATGCTGAGGATTTGCTGCAGACGGGCTAGATTGGCCTCGCGACCGCGTTTGAGTTTGGCTTCATTGAGAGATTTCTCGGTGCCGTCGAGGACCCCCTCGGCGAGAGTCATTTTGTTGGCCAGGGTTGCCAGCATGGCATGCTCGATGGTGCCCTCGGCAATGAGGTTGACGACGGTGACGGCGCGGCGCTGATGCTTGCGCCAAGCACGGGCGATACGTTGCTCGAGGCGGGCCGGATTCCATGGCAGGTCACAGTTGATGACGACGCTGGCGTTTTGGAGGTTGAGGCCGACACCGCCGGAATCGGTGCTGATGAAAAGCCGGCAATCCGGATCGTTGCGGAACGCGAGGATCTCAGCGCGACGGCGTTGTTGCGGGACGCTGCCCGTGTGCCATGCGTAACCGATGCAGTTCTTGTCGGCCCAGCCACGCACCTTTTTCAACATCCCTTCCCATTCGGAAAAAATCAGAACCTTCACGTCCGGGTCGGATAGGCACTCGTCTAGTACCCGGGCAAGCTCGTCGAGCTTGGGGCAGTCCTGGCAGTCGTGGTTCTTGATGATCGATGGCGTATCACAAATCATCCGCATCATGCCTAACAATATCATGAGCAGGTCCTGCTCCTTCTTGGTTAGCGGCCGGCGCAGGGACTTTTGAACGAGTTGGGAAACCTTCTGCTTGTAGTCGTCATACTCGGCACGCATGGCCGGTGTGAGTTTCACGAAGTGGTTGCGGTCGCTGCGGTCGGGAATCTCGGTCTCGACGTGGTGTTTGCGTCGGCGCAACAGCACGGGGCGTACCCGCTCACGCAAGGCTGACAGATTCTTGTAGTCGGAAGGGCGGCCTTTTTCGTCGAATTGATAGAAATCGCGGTTGAAGCGGAACAGGGAACCTAGCAATTCAGGATCGAGAAAATCGACGATCGAGTAGAGTTCGTCGATGCGGTTTTCGATAGGTGTGCCGGTGAGCACAAAGGCGTAACGGCTCACGAGGCGCTTGACGGCCTGGGCGGTTTTGGTGGCCCAATTCTTGATCCGCTGGGCTTCATCCAGAATGACAATGTCCGGCTTGAGCTGCTCGTTGATGTCCAGGCTGTCGGTGACTACTTGTTCGTAGTTGACGATGGTGAAGAATGGTGGGTTACTATCAGAATAGTATCTGGCACGGAGGCTTCGGGGGCCGAAGATGAGGCGCTGGGTGAGGGTGGTGAATTTTCGGATTTGTTCCTCCCACTCGGTTTTGAGCGAGGCTGGGGTGACGACGAGGACGCGGTTGGCCTTGCCGAGGTGGTGGAGAAGGGCGCAGGCGGCGATGGCCTGGATGGTTTTGCCAAGGCCCATTTCGTCGGCGAGCAGCACGCGTTCGCCGAAGGCGAGGTGGAGCATGCCCTCGCGTTGATAGGGATAGAGCGGGCAGAGGGTGACGTGTTCGGGGTGGCGGCCATTGATGACGCCGCTCTCATAGTCGCGCCGCAGGATCAGGCGTTCTTCGGTGCGGTGGCGGGATTCAAGGAATGGAGCGACGTCTTGAGAGATGCGGATTTTGCTGTGGCGGCGGAGTTTTTCCAGGGCGGCCTCGGGCTCAACGAGGAGAAGCCCGGTGCTATCGAAGAGCGCTTGCAACGATGGCGTTAGGTTGGTTCGGTTGCGTTCGATGCGCAGAGTATTTTCGGCGGGGACGACGTCGATGCGGTGGGAGCCAAGCTGTTCGGCTGCCCGGACGTCCCCCTTGTGGCGGCGCTTGAGCCAGATGAGTGTGGCCTCGACGTGCTTGCAAGTGCCGAGGCCGCTGATGCGAAAATCAGGGCACGAGCAGGAATAAGCCCGTTCGCACAGATCGCGGATTTCGACCTGATAGATCATGCCGCTCGGCGAGTTCACGCGGAACTGCGAGAACACCGGGTGTTGCGGATCGAGATTCATGATGGAGTGTTTCTCGTCCCGAGCACGCTGGACGCGGCGGAGGATCTCGTCCTTGTCGGTGGTACGCCAGTCATTGGCCGGGGGCAGCGGAATCTCGGCGGATTTTCGTTTCTTGGATGGTTTAGCGGGCATGGTATGCGTGGATGGATGCGTGATGATCACTCATGCATGATCCATGGAATCTTTGGTTACAATTCTTCTTCCGGGAACGAACTCAATTTTGCTATTCGTTAGGCCGAAAAGCTGCAGCTACTGGGAGGTTTTTGGGGATTTTGGAGCTGCGGGTTTTTTGTGCATTTTGCGTTCCATCGCATCCTCTTGTGCCTGATTGCGTGCGACGATTGCGGATTTTGCCGCTGAGTCCAATTCCGCAAGGGTGCCGAAATCTTTCTTGCTGCGGCGCAATACCACCGTCTGCAGGAAGCCGGAATGCGACCCGTCATTGGAGGCAAAGAATGAGGCGTCGCTTTGCAGCACGATGAGTTGTGCCTGCTCATCGGCCCGCACTGTGGCGATGTTGTTTTCCTGCTCCACCCACTCGCCGTCTTTCTGATAGGCCATTTCATATATGACTTCTTGATTCTTGGGTTCTACCACAACGGCCTCTTTGCTGTGCAATTTGCTTAGCAAGTTGCCGTTGCAACGCATGGCGATGTAGTGCGGGCTGAGGTTGTGGATGCGCATGCGGCCAAAGGGCAGCTTTGATGGGTCGTCGTCGATGACGTAGGCTAGATAGGTGCCAGAGGCCGCCGGGGCCAACAACACGGTGACGTGGCTGGAATCGCTAGGCAGGAGGGCCAAGGCGACCAGATTGGGATTGTCTTTGCGTTTGGCGGCGATGGCCGCGTTGAGTAGCGCGGCCGTATCGGCAGTGGCGGCGGGATCCGGCGCGGCCGGAGTTGCGGGAGTTGCGGGGGTTGCGGGGGTTGCTGGAACTTCCGGGTCGGCGGGTGCTTCCGCAGCGGCCGGGGCTGCTGCAGCGGCTGGGGCGGCCGGAGCGGTGGCGGAATTCCTTGAGATTTCGAGGATGTTAGGACCCGCATAGGTCACGGGTTTGGAGTAGCGGAAGGCGAGTGCGGTGACTGGTGCGCCGGTCTTGCCGGATTTGATGGAGAGGCCGGGGATGGTTTCGCCCCAGGAGACCACGTCGATTTTCATGGCAACCTGTTGGGTGGCCTTTTGGGCGGTGGCCGGGGAGGCGCAGCACAGGCAGGCGAGAGCGGGAAGGAGGGCGGGATGTATGTTAGATCTCATTGGAGGAAAGCCATCGGAAGGAGACGATTTGGAATTTACGGCCGAAAAGTTTGTTGAGGGCGGTGAGGGTGGTGGCGCGATCGGTGGGCGGATTGGTCGGATCGATGTACTGGGGCAGGCGCTGGACGACGGCTTCGCACCAAGCTTTGGCGAGGACGGTTTTGCCGTCTGTGGAAAGGGCTTCGCCGTAGGTGCGGATGCGGAAAGTGTCGGAGCGGGCGGCGATGGACGGGCCGATGACTTGCAGGACGTCCGCCTGGGTGAGCCAGCCAGGGATGCCCGTGGATCGGAAGCCCTGTTCCGGGACGAGCTTGGAGTCGGTGAGCATGTTGCGGTCCGCCCAAAGGCTGGCGGCAGTGCCCGGATTCAAATCCTTGGATTGGGCTCCCCACACCGGCTGCCCATCCTCGGTATCGGTGTAGTCGGTGGTGGGACGGGTGCCCCACATGTCGGCCTTGGGTGTGGTGCCGTCCATCTGGATCTTGAGCTTGTCATCGTTGACAACTATTTTGGTTAGGGCGGATTTCTTGCCGTCTGGGGAGATGTTGGTACCGCTCAAGTCGATGGCGCTTTGGAGGGCACCGGAGCGGCTCATGGCTGGGGCAGCGGCGTTGCTAGAGGCGATATCCATGAGGGCGCGGTTGACGAAATGGGAAAGGGAGACGAAGGGGCCGCGGAGGCGTACCTGCTTGACGAGCTCCTCGGCGAGGGCGTCGATTTGCGGGTTGGTCAGGCGGCGGAAGCCGGAAAACGAGTCGTCGGCGGTACCGGTTGGCGGGCTGGCGCTGGGGCTGCGTTGTTCGAGGCTGCGAGGGAAGAGCGCGTCATTGGCGGCGGCGGACGAGGTGTCTGCCGGGTGTTTGAGGAAGCGGTTGCCGGCCAGCAGTGCCTTCCACGCATCCTTGCTGGTGGAATTGATGTTGAAGGCCCCGTTGATCATCAGGTAGCTGGCGGCCTCTGCCGGATCGGTGAGGCTGCTGGGGTTGGACGGCGGGTTGACGATGGCGATGCTCGGATTCAAAGGCACGGGCGACGAGCTGGAGGTGTCGCCGATGGTGGAAAAGTAAAAGGTGTCCCACAGGGCGGCGTTGAGCAGATAGGAGATATCATAGTAGTTGGCGGTGGTTTTGTCCGACGTCGGGTTATTGCCGCCGGTGATGACGTAGTTGACGCGTGACTGGATGACGCGTTTGCGTTTCACAAAGGGGGTGGCGTAGGAATTGCCGACGGCATTGCCGGGTTGCTGGCTGATGGAGACGTTGTTGTCGTCGGCGGTTAGATCGAGGTGTTGGAGTTGGGCGAGGGAGACGAAGGTTTTGGGGATGGTGAAGAGGACGGCTTTTTTGGTATTGCCGATGGATGCGCGGCCCCAGGCGAGTGGGCTGACGGCGAGGTTGCGGGTGAAGTCGGCACCGGTGTCGCCGCCGGGTGGAGTGAACGGCAGGCCGGCCAAGCTATCGCTGCTTTGCATGAAATACGGTGGCGGATCGTAGCTGGTGATGAATTTGGCAAAGCGCACGGCCCGCACATTGAAGTCGGCGAAGGTGCGCAAGGTGGAATTGCGCGTGCCCATCAAATCTGGGGTGGGCAGCAGCGAGGCGTAGTCCGCGCCGGGCAGGCTCATTTGGAAGCTGTAGAGGTGGAGGGGAAATGGCTGGGGCATCGTGGTGGCGGTGCTGGCATCGATGCCTCGCCTAACTGACGCATAGAAGGCGTTGTCCAACTCGAAGCGTTCGAGCCGTCGCAGAAGAGAGGAACTGCCTGCGAGGCGCAGTTCGGCGGTGGGTTGGCTGGCGTCCCAGCTTTCGCGCACGTCGAGGGCTTTGCCACCGCTGTTGGGGGTGGGTTCGCCCAGCATGAGGCAATTGGAGAAATTTGATGGCGCGCTCGAGGCGAAAGGGGCGAGCGTGACGGTCACTTGGCTCAGGTCGTTATCGGGGCGGTTCACCGGGCCGCTCATGGTGTAGGCACGGGCTTCGCCTGCGGCGAGTTCGCCCTTGGGAATGGTGAAGATCGCGTTGTTGAAGACGCCGGGCTCACCGGTGCGACCGAGGAAGCGGGTGGGGCCGCTGGCATCCCAGATTCGGGAGGTGTTGCCGGTTTGGGTGGATGTTTCATCGATGAGTTGGAGGTTCAGATTGGATTTCCATTCAAGGGTGTAGGAATACGGATTGGCCAACGAGACGGCGATTTTGCCGCAGGGGTTGAGCCGGTAGTTGGAGGAATCGATCATGATCATTTTAACGCCCATGAGCAGGCGCAAATCCACGATGATGGGGGCGATGGTGGCATCGGTGTTATTGGAGGAAGCCCCCTTGACGGTGAGTTTGCTGTTGGAGTCGAGGGCTTTGGCCTGAGCGTAAACGGACTTGAGCACATCCCACTTGGGTCCCTTGAGGTTAGAGGAAATTTTCTGCTCGCTGTCGGTGATTTTCGGAATGATGTTGCCGCCTTGTTTGGGCGCGTTGG
>CAIQXC010000089.1 GCA_903875675.1 Akkermansiaceae bacterium | reverse complement strand
GCCGCGCTTTTTCACCATGCCGCCCCCCTTGCCAGCGATATCGGGGGACGGCCTCGAATCAGCGTGGGTTGAGTTTGGGGTAGGCCGCTTCCTTTTCCGGCCGATGCATCCGAGCGACATGCGCACGCTCCAGGAGTTTTTCTATTCGCACGACGAGGAAACGATCCGCCTGCGCTATGGCTATCAACGCGAGCGAATGAGCGGGGAATCCGCCTACAAACTCGCCGCAGTGGATCAATCGCGCGACGTGGCGCTGGGCATCTTCACCCAACACCATGGCCGCCAGCAATTGCGAGCCATCGGCCGCTACTACCTCGATGACAACGGCCAACGCGCCGAGGTGGCGTTTGTGGTGCATGAGGCAACCCGGCAAGTCGGGATGGCTGGATTCTTGTTAGGAGAACTGGCAGCTGTGGCCCAACGCCGCGGCATTGGCGGGTTTTGGGCCAGCGTCTTACCTAACAATCGAGCCATGGCTCTGGTATTTTCCTCCGCAGGGGGCATCGAGGAACCCGTCGCCATCGGCGAAGAGCGCAGCTTCAGCATGCCGGTGGCAAGCATCATGGAGGATCGCCAGCGGTTTTTGGAACGCAAGCATATCCGCAAATTTGAGCCATGAAGGAAACACGACAGACCGGGGTGCATTTCTCCGCAGATTACCAACGGCATGACACAGGGCCGGGACATCCCGAATCGGCGCATCGCTATCAAGTGTTGAGTGAGGCGTTGGAAGCGTTGCCGCCGGAGATTGTGCGTCTGGCGTCTGTGCGGCGGGCCACGGTGGCGGAGATTCTGCTAGTGCATGACCACAGTTATCATGATCTGGTGTACCGCGACACCGAATTGCTAGCGGATTTTCTACGGACCGGCGACACCGCCATCTGTGAACACAGCTACGATGTGGCACTGGAGGCGTGCGGAGGCATGCTAACAGCCATCGACGCCGTGATGGCGGGGAATCTGGCTGGGGTGTTTTGCGCGGTGCGACCGCCGGGCCATCATGCCACAGCGAACCGGGGCATGGGGTTTTGCGTGTTCAATCATGTGGCGATAGGGGCACGCTATTTGCAGGCTCGGCATGGCTTGCAACGCATCGCCATTATCGATTGGGATGTGCATCACGGCAATGGAACCGAGGAAATATTCATTGAGGATCCAGGCGTGATGTACGTCTCACTGCACCAAGAACATATCTATCCGTACACCGGGGCTGCCACCACCCGCGGCCGCGGTGAGGGGCTGGGTCTGACGCTAAACATTCCGCTGCCGACCATTCTGATGGTTGTCTGGCGCTGGCCGCATGGGAGGCGCAGGTGATGCCAGCCTTGGAGGTTTTCCAGCCGGAATTTGTGCTGGTTTCAGCTGGATTTGACGCACGGATGGGCGATCCGATCGGTGGCTTGCTCTGGGACGATGAGACGTTTGCGGAACTGACCCGGCGCTGTATTAGAATCGCCGAGCGATGGGGTGGCGGGCGCTTGGTATCGGTATTGGAAGGCGGCTACAATCCTGCGGGACTCGCCGCATCGGCAGTGGCCCATGTGCTGGCGCTGAGTGAGTGACAGCGAGGCGTGGGGCACCCACTCAGACGCAGTCCTGCCACATCCACAACGAGCGCGAGAAGTTCCACTGCTACATGAAGCCCACATCCGCGCCCAATTGGACCACGCCGGTCTGCCGCACCACACCTTCACCGACGACGCCCTCCACCTCATCCTGCGCGTCTCCGCCTATCTGGCCTGCACCCGCCGCAATCACGAGAAATACCTCACGTTGATAGACAACTTCATGAGGCGGGCTCAGTCGCGAGGAAAAGCTGAATCTTATTTCCAACTCTTCCAGCATCATGGGTCTTCACCGGAAGAACGCCTGGCAACGTCTCACACCGAACGAACAACCTGACTGGATTAACCTCCGTGATCCGGTTTTCGACAATTTCATCGCGCTAAACGACGAACCTCTCTCTGTCTTTGCCGACCGCCAACCTGGAATCGAAACCAGCCGTGATCCATGGGTTTACAATTTTTCACAGGCCGTCATGGCCCAAAATATCCAGAGCATGATCGCCTTCTACAACGAGCAGGTCGATCTTCAAAGATCAGCCTGCAAAGCTGCCGGGGCCAGATCTTCGACAGTGGCAGCCGATCTCATTGACACCGATGAGAAGCGAATCAAATGGACGCGCAGTCCAGTCGCAAACCTTTGCCGTCAGCGTAAGGGGACTTTTCGATCTGATCACATGGGCGAAAGCGTTTACCGTCCGTTTGCCAAATCGTGGATATTTTTGTGACCGGATGTTCAATGAGTCTTTCAAATCTAGACTGTATCCGACTGCATCACACTCAAACTTGACAATTGGTGTTAGTTCTCCGGGAAATCGCGTTGGGTTTTCGCTGCTATTGGCAAACGTAATGCCTGATTTGCATCTAGTGGATGGGAGTGGGGCTACCCAATTTTTCCCCCTCTACCTCTACGAAAAAGACGAGCCTCGCGACGGGGAGCTTTCGCTCGACAAATCGGAGGGCGAACTCATCGACGGCTACCGCCGCCGCCACGCCATCACCGACGGCATTCTGGCGGAGTTCCGCAAGGCTCTCGGGGACGAGCGTTCAGAACTCAGTGTTCGACCTCAAAAGCGCGACAGGCTCGAGCAAGTTCAATCCCTTGAAATTGCCGTCAAGCTCAGGAGCCGCACAAGAATCCTTGAAACCCAGAATTTCGGGTGAATGATTGAAGTTGCTGCACGGGAGACGTGCCAGGCAGACTTCGGCGTGAGCTCAGTCGAACGATTGCCAATGAATGATTGTTGAATTCCGATTGTCGATGTGAACTTGATTGGCGCAGGGCGCACTTTCAAGCTCACATCAGAAATCGACGATCAACAATCGTTCGACTGAGCTCACGCCGAAGTCCTCTTCGCATTTCGCTGGGTCTGAGGCATGCCACGCTAGAAATTTGTAGGATTGTAGCGGCGTGTCTATGACCGCCGATGACCCTGAATCGCCAATGAACCCGCCGCCTCGACAAG
>CAIQXC010000088.1 GCA_903875675.1 Akkermansiaceae bacterium | reverse complement strand
GACCGACCCGAAGCATTTTTCGTGGTCGGCGACGTGCGCGGAACGCAACGTTTCGAATGACGTGTTATCGACATGGGCGAGGTAGTCGCGGACCCTCGCCGCGGGGTCGCCGCTAACGTCATTGTAGCGCTTGAAGTTGGTTGCAGCGGCGATGATCAAGGTGACCGCGTCGGCTCCTTCGATCGACACGCCATCTTTGCTAACAACGCGCTTGCCGCCCTCGGCCAGCACCCGGGCGCGGCCCTCGTAGCGGACGCGGCCCTCGATGCCCGCCATGCTGCCGGTTTTTCCGCGCAGCACCAGTTCTCCCTCGGGGGTGACCTCGGTGGTGAACGATTCGTCGCCGGGTTCCTTGGTATTGGGAATACCGGCGAGCTTGGCGGCAACGGTGACCGCGCCAGGCTTGTTAGTAGATAGACGAACGACCACCACCTGATGGGGGGCGCTGGCAAATACCTCGCGCCGGAACTCGGTGCCGCCGGATTGATAGGTGACGCTGGCAACACCCGTGGTTAGGTCGAGGTCGCGGCAGTAGGCGGTGGCGGATTGGTGATCTTTTGGAAACTCCAGCAGCAGGTCGCCGAGCGGTTGGTATTTCATTTGATCGACCGGCTTGCCCATCATGGTTTTGTTAAACAAGGCCTCGGCGTCGCATTCCTTTCCGGCGAAAACAAGGCGGCGAATCTCGGGCAACGCCTCAGGGCCGCCACTGCGGCTCGGATCATAAGGACCTCCGGTCCAGATCGTCTGCTCGTTGAGGTTGATGCGCTCGCTGGCGGTGCCGCCAAACACCATCGCCCCGAGCCGACCGTTGCCCACCGGCAGCGCTTCGATCCACTTGCTGGCCGGCTGTGCGTACCACATCGTGGTGGCCGCGGCTGCGGGCTTCAACGTCGGGTGGACCGGCTGCGGGTGGTTGCGGGGCGGCTTTTTCTCGAAACCGGTCTGGACTGGGCCCCAAATGGCTGTCATGAGTTGATAGATATCAGGTTCCGCAGTCATCAGTTCGGCGCGGTTGAATGGGAAAAAGTCGTTGCTGCCGAAGTATGCCTCGGTCATTTCCGCAAAAAATTCCTTGTGGTCGGTCAGGCCGTAGTGGCGGACGTGTTCGCCGGTGATGAGAAGGGCGGAATCGCCGTGGCCGCTGGCCTTGTAGCGGGTGTAGGTATCGCGGATGCGAGCTTCGTCGAAGCCTAGCACCTGGTCGTGATAGGCGTGGGCGAGTTCGTGCAGCACGCACCAGGGTTGGACGTTGATCTGGCGCGGTGCTAGCAACTCGGTGGCCTCCGGGATGTGGACGCAGTGGGCGAGGTCGGCGGCATAGCCATTTTCGACGAGCCACTCGGCCTCCGGGTGGTACTGCATGGGCCGCAATTTGCCGTGGCTGAGGTCGAGCACGATGGTGACGCCCTGCAATTTGGCCAGGCAAAACGGGCGGACGACTGCCTTGATGTCGGAGAGGCGGGCTTCGAGATTTTTCAGGATGCGGGTGCCCAATTCCTGGTTGGGTGGCTGGAGCAGGCGGTCATCGACGCGCACGTTCCAACCTTCGATGGAGCGGATACTGCGAGAGGCGGGTTTGGGCGGTTCCGGAGTGGCTTCGGCGGCGTGGGCACCCAGGAAGAGGCCGAGTTGCAGGGCGCTTCCAACAATCAATTGGGACGGGGTCATAGGGGGAGTGGGGCGGAAATGAACGGTTGCGGACCTGAGTGTGTGCGAGGATTCCCTCGCTGCCAAGCCAATCGTCGCTGGATTGTACCACACAATGAGCTTGCCCGGCGGGCAACGATGCCACAGGCTCAGGCCATGGAGAGGAGACGGGACTATCTAACGTTGCTGGCGCTGCGCTTGCGTGTCGGCTTGGGGCTGTGGTTTGTCTGGAGCGGTTACCAGTTGGTTTTTATCAGCGGCTTGACCCATTTCACTCAGGCCGTGGGCAATTACAAAATGGTGGGAGCGCCCTGGG
>CAIQXC010000087.1 GCA_903875675.1 Akkermansiaceae bacterium | reverse complement strand
GTCATCGGCGGTCATAGACACGCCGCGACAATCCGACATAGACTATATCTGCTATTCTGAGGCATCAATCGAGGCATCAATCGAGGCATCTACCGCAGCGTCAGCGTCTTCGCCGTCGGGAATGAAGAGAGAGATATCCTGAAGTTTTTCACCTTCCTTGAGGGTGAGCAGTTTCACCCCCATGGCATTGCGGCCGGTTTCGCGGATCTCAGCCACCCGAATCCGGATGCTCTGGCCGGTGGAGGTCATCAACATCAACTCGTCGGCATTGGTGACAGTCACAGCACCTACCACCGGGCCGGTCTTGTCGGTCACTTTCATGGTAATGATCCCCTTGCCGCCGCGGGATTGGGTGCGGTATTCCTCGAAGTCGGTGCGCTTGCCCAAACCATTCTCCGAGGCGACGAGCAGGGTGCTGCCATGAGTGACCAGAGCGAGGCCAACAACGAAATCCCCCTCAACCGGACGGATGCCCATGACCCCGGCGGTGTCTCGGCCTAACGATCGGGTATCATCTTCATGGAAGCGCAAGCTAAGACCTTCATGGGTGACGAGGACAATTTCATTAGAGCCACAAGTAAGGCGCACGCCGATGAGTTCATTGTCCTCTTCCAAGTTGATGGCAATGATGCCGTCCTTGCGGTAGTTGCGGAAGTCATTGAGCGCGGTCTTTTTGACCTTGCCAGAGCGCGTTGCAAAGAACACAAAGCCGGCATCCTCGCGGAACGTCACGTCATTGCCATCCTCATCAACGGTACGCTCGAGGCGCAGCAGTGCCGCGATTTTCTCCTCGGGTTTGAGGTTGAGCACGTTGCGGATACTGCGGCCCATCGATGTGCGGGTCCCCTCCGGCAGTTCATAAACGCGCTCGACATAGACGCGGCCGGTGTTGGTGAAAAACATCACGTAATCATGGGCCTGCACCGAGAACAAATGCTCGATGAAATCATTCGGCTCATCCTTGCCGGTGGCCCGGGTTTCCATACCCTTGAGACCTTTGCCGCCGCGCCCCTGCAAGCGGTACTCGCTGGCCGGCGTGCGTTTGACATACCCGCGATGCGAAAGCGTGACTATCATCGCGTCGTTGGCGATGAGGTCTTCCATGGCAACTTCGCCGGCTTCGGCCAGAATCGGGCACTTGCGTGGCGTGGCGTGCTTGTCCTTGATCACCCGGAGTTCGTCCTTGATAATCGTTAAAACGCGCTCCTCGCGAGCGAGAATGTCCATCAAGTCCTTGATATCAATGAGGATTGAATCGTACTCGCCCTTGACCTTGTCTCGCTCCATCCCGGTGAGTTGATAGAGCCGGAGTTCAAGAATGGCGTTGACCTGCCGCTCACTGAAAACGTAGTTCACGCCTTGGATTGCGGCCTGCGAGCGGATGAGGATGCCGAGAGCCTCGGCGGTGGAGAGAGGAAATTGATAGGCAGCGAGGCGCTCGCGGGCCTCGTCGCGATTTTTTGAATCGCGGATGATCTTGATGAAGTCATCGAGGTGGCCCAGCGCCAGCAGAAATGCTTCCAACAACTCGGCGCGTTCCTCGGCTTTGCCTAGCAAATATCGCGTACGACGGATGATCACCTCGCGGCGGTGCTCGATGTAGGCATCGATGGCTTCCTTGAGCGAGAGTTGTTTTGGGCGGTTCTGATGAATCGCCAGCATGTTGACGCTGAAGGAGGTTTCCAGCGCGGTGAGTTTGAAGAGCTGATTGACGACCACCTGGGGGCGGGCGTCGCGTTTGAGTTCAATCTCGATGCGGGTTTCCGCATCGGACAAGTCACGCATGCCGGAGATGCCGGTAAGAATCTTCTCATTGACCAGAGCGGCGATGCGTTCCTGAAGGGTGGCGCGGTTAACGCCATAGGGAACCTCGCGGATGGTAATGATCGACCTGCCGTTTTCGTTTTCCTCGATCTCGACCTTGCCTCGCAGCCGCATCGAGCCCCGGCCAGTGCGAAAGTACTCCTCGATGCCGCGAATGCCGCGGATCTCGCAAGCCACCGGAAAATCCGGGCCTTTGATATATTGCATCAACTCGGGCAAACTGATGTCCGGCTTGTCAATCTGGGCACAAATGCCATCTATCACCTCGCCAAGGTTGTGCGGTGCCAAATTGGTGGCCATGCCCACGGCAATACCGGTGCCGCCATTGACTAGAAAGTTAGGAAAGGCCGAGGGCAGCACAGTCGGCTCGTTTTGTGAGCCGTCGTAGTTCGGTTGGAAATCGACGGTATCCTTGTCAAGGTCCTCCATCATCGCCATGCCCAGATGGTGCAACCTCGCTTCGGTGTACCGCATGGAAGCTGCACCGTCGCCTTCCACCGAGCCGAAGTTTCCCTGGCCATCCACCAGCATGTCGCGCATCGACCATGGCTGGCCCATATTGACCAGAGTCGAGTAGATCGAACTATCACCATGGGGGTGGAAGTTACCCATCGTTTCGCCGACGATTCTGGCGCATTTTACGTGCGGCTTGCCCGGCGTGACGCCGAGTTGGCGCATGGCATAGAGCACGCGGCGCTGGGACGGTTTGAGTCCGTCGCGCACATCCGGGAGAGCACGGGAAATGATGACCGACATCGAATATTCCAGAAACGAACTGGAAAGTTCCTCGGCGACATTGATCGGTTTGATGGAATCTTGGGACATGGTGGAAAAAAGTGTCAGGCGCGGGACAGGGCGTTGACAGAGACGAGTATGTTAGAATGCGAGTTCGATTTGAGTGTTTCGACCTTTACCAGACGAGCTCATGGCTTTACCCGAACGTTGAGCTTCATGGATGACTTTTAGAAAATTTGCGATTCGCAAGGCGAACTGGACGGGAACCGCATTGCCAATCTGCTTGTGGATGTGCCGCTTGTTGTCACCATGGAAAACCCATGTATCCGGGAAGGTCTGGAGTCTTGCATATTCTCTATCCGTGAAACACCTGAGTCGGCTAGCACGAATCCGCCAGAGTTTGAGGTTCGTATCCTTGTCAGTACTCGATACGCGAGTGATCAGTTCGCTAGCGTCAATCGCTCTAGCGCATTCAAGAAATACTTTTGTTATTACCTCGTTCATCGGAAAATCTATGCAAATAATTTTGCGGGGCCGTCAAAATGGCTATCGGATTTCTAATTTATAGAAAGGTTGTGTTGGTTTGGCGGATGCGATCAGCTTCTACGGTTATACATCTAAATTTCTAACATTTAGCGCATTGTCTTCAATAAAGCGTTTGCGGGGTTCGACGAGGTCACCCATGAGCACGTCGAACATTTTATCGGCTTCCACGGCGTTGTCCTCATCGAGGCGGACGCGCAAGAACTGGCGGGTGGCTGGGTCCATGGTGGTTTCGAAGAGTTGCTTGGCATTCATTTCGCCGAGGCCCTTGAAGCGTTTGATTTGGACGCCCTTGCTGGAGATCTCCAACACACGGGCGAGGATTTCCGGGATTGAGAACAAAGGAGTGCCGTGTTGTTTTTCGCCATCGCCTTCCAGCAACTCGAAAAGCGGGGTGTCATCGGAGTGGAAGGTCGTGGTGGTGATGCCGGCTTCCTCGAGGCGCGAGAAGATGCGGGCGATGGCGTGGGACTCGTGAAGTTCGTGCAGCTTGGCGCGGCGCGATGGGCCGCTGGTGGCAGCGAGTTCTTCATCGGTTAGGATCTCATCGAACAAACGCAAATCGCGGTTGTCGGCGGCGTAGGCGTGCAGTGCCTCGTCATCGGCAAAGTAGATGATGCTTTCGTCATTGCCCTCGCGGATGCGGATCATGAATTCGGCGAGGTGGCCATCGGGGCGGCGGGCTGCCAGATAGTCGCGGAAATTGCCGCCATTGCCTTCTATGGAGCGGCTGTAGCGGGACAGTGAGGAGAGGGTATCGAGGATGCCCTTGAGTTCATCGGCGGTATAACTCCGGGATCGATCATAGCTGCGCAGGATGACCTCGCCAGCACCCAGTTCAATGAGGATCTTATTGAGTTGGTCGTTGTCCTGAACGTACTCGGCACGCTTTTTTCGGGTTACCAGATAGAGCGGCGGCTGGGCAATGTAGAGGAATCCGCGTTTGACCAGTTCGGGCATGTGGCGGCAAAAAAACGTTAGCAGCAAGGTGCGGATGTGGGACCCGTCAACGTCGGCATCGGTCATGATGACCACCTTGTGGTAGCGAACCTTGGCGATGTTAAAGGAACCTTCCTGCTCGCCATCGCCGATGCCGGCACCGATGGCAGTGATGAGGTTTTGGATTTCCCGGTTCTGAAGGGCACGGTGAAGGCGGGCTTTCTCGACGTTGAGAATCTTGCCCCGCAGCGGCAAAATCGCCTGGGTTCGGCGGTCACGCCCTTGTTTGGCCGAGCCACCGGCGGAGTCACCTTCGACAATGTATAACTCGGATTTGGCAGGGTCGCGCTCCGAGCAATCGGCAAGCTTGCCGGGCAGCCCACCTCCGGACAGGGCGCTTTTTCGGACGGTTTCGCGAGCTTTGCGTGCGGCATCCCGGGCACGGGCTGCGTTGACTGATTTTTCGATGACCCGGCGTGCGAGAGCGGGGTTTTCATCGAAGTATTGCATCAAGCCTTCATAGACGATGGAGGAGATAACACCCTCAATCTCAGTGTTGACGAGTTTGTCCTTGGTCTGTGACGAAAAACGCGGGTTGGGCATCTTCACCGAGATCACACAAACCAAGCCTTCCCTGACGTCGTCGCCGGTTAGCGCTGGATCCTTGTCTTTGAGAATCTTGTTGACCTTGGCGTATTGGTTGATGCCGCGGGTAAGGGCCGTCCGAAAACCCGTCAGATGGGTGCCGCCATCACCGTTAGGGATCGAATTGGCGAAGCAAAGGATCTGGTCGTTGTAGGAATCATTGTATTGAAAGACCACGTCGGCAAACACATCGTCGGTGGTTTTCTTGCCGTCATAATCCAGATCGATTTGGCGTTTGCCATGGAGGATGACCGGAGAATCGTGGATGACCGTTTTATTTTCGCCTAATTGGACGACAAATTCCTCGATGCCTTTGGCGTAGAAGAACGAGCCCTTTTTGGCGGATTCCGGCCGTTCGTCTTCCAAGTCAATCGTGAGGCCGGGATTGAGGAATGCGAGTTCACGCAGGCGGGTGGCCAGGCGGTCGAACTTGAAGTCGATGGTATCAACAAAGATGGTGGCGTCTGGAAAAAACGTGATGGTGGTGCCGGTCTTGCCAGGGTCCACCTCCCCGACGACATGGAGGGGTTCAGTGGTTTTGCCGCGCTGGAAGCCGATGCGGTGGATCTTGCCGTTGCGCATGATATCAGCGCGAAACCAATCAGCGAGGGCGTTGACGCATTTGGCACCGACCCCGTGGAGGCCACCGGAATATTTGTAAGCGCCCTGGCCAAATTTGCCGCCGGCGTGAAGATTCGTTAGGACGAGTTCCACGGCGGGCATGCCGAATTTCGGGTGCATATCCACCGGGATGCCGCGACCATTGTCTGCGATTGACACGGAGCCATCGACGTGGATGGCGACTTTGATGCGATTGCAATAGCCGGCGAGGTGTTCGTCGATGGAGTTATCGAGCACCTCGAAGACACAATGGTGGAGGCCGCGTTCATCGGGGTCGCCGATGTACATGCCTGGACGCTTGCGCACCGCCTCGAGACCTTCGAGTTTATCGATTTGCGCGGCGTCATATTGCTGCGCGGCAGCAACTTGGGTGGCGGCTTTTGGGGGCTCGTTCTGAGGCTCGGACATAGGGCTGGCGAAGGGTCCTCAATTTTGGAGATGGAAACAAGGAACTTCGCGGAAAATCACCTGATTTTTCACCGGATTTTCTTTGCCAAATCCACACGGGGACGCCATCCCTCTGATCTCAATGGTTATGAATGCCACAGTGGTACAAACCGTCACCAGCCGTCCTTGGAAGACCTAACTTGGCGCCCATATCCCGGTGGTGGTATTATGCCGTCGGGTTCAAGTGCAGCAAGTCGAGTTGCCAGGGCAAGAGCACCGAGGCAGGCTCAAGCTCGCCGGCAGCAATGCCTTCGAGAGCGGCACGCGAGGCGATGAGAGAGCCCTCTATGTCCAAAGCGGATGCGACCTGATCGCGCAGGCCGAGCAAGTGATCGACTTTGCGTTCGAAATCGCGGTCGCGTTTGCGGCGTTGGAGTTTTGCGCAAGCAGGCCACTCGGTCTCCGGGAGCGCCTCGATGTCCTCGAGCAATTGGCGGAAGCGTTTGACGCGTTCGGGGCGGAAATGGCGGGGCAGGGCAATGGTCTGGCGCTTTGCCAATGTGGAACTCCACTCAATCAAGTCGCGATTGGTTGCCACCATGAAGCTGGGGCGGTCCCAAATGGCCGCTTCATTGTCGCGCCATTGCCAGAGGCTGCGGAGACAGGCGAGAGTGTGCGGATCGAACTTACCAGAACCTTGAATGCGCCAAGCATCCTCGCGCGAATCTTCTCGCTCGAGGACTTTCTTGCGAGCGGCCTGGCAACTTTCCTCAAACCACTCGTAGCGGCCCTTGGCGCGAAGATCCGTGACGATTTTCTCGGCCATCGGCAATAGGTAACGCACATCGTTGAGCGCGTACTCGACCATTTTCGGCGTCAGCGGGCGTTTCCCCCAATCGGCCTTTTGTGAGGTTTTTGACAATTCGACACCAAAATAATGCAGCACCAGATCGGCGAGGCCGAAGCGCCGTCCACCTAACAAACGTGCACCTATCTGGGTATCATAGACAGTGGCAGGCAGGGCACCGAACTGGCGCTTGAGCATGGTCATGTCATAATCAGCACCATGCATCCAGACGACCGCACGCCCGAGAAAGTCTCCTAATGAAGAGAGATCGTCGATGGCGAGCGGATCCATCAGCAGGCAATCTTCGCCCGCAGCAAATTGAATCAAACACAACGACTCCCGATGGCGATGGAGACTGTCCGCTTCGGTATCAATCGCACAGACCGGACTGGCATCGCCCAAGCGGTTTGTCTTGAGATAAGTGACAAGCGCCTCCGGGGTGTCGATTAATGTCAAAGGCATGAACGATCCTGGTTTACCGGTTGGCGGTTACTCACCAGAAAAGCGGCCCCAGTGGCAGTCACCTCCAACAAGCATCTGGCACTTGTGGCTGCCGTTGGCGTCATTGGGCGGATACGGGGGTGGGGTCCGCCTCTTGACTCATCTTGACTCGCAGGAAACCCGGGCCCACCAACTTCTCCGCCCGGCTCTGGACCGTGATTTTTCCGGCAGGATCCGCGTCATTGATCAAGATCCAATCCGGATCATTATCACCAATGCTGCGCCAATTCTGCATATCACTGCTGAACTCATATTCGTAAGTCACCGGGGGCACCACATTCGCCTTGTTAATACTCGTTTCCCAGTGGCCCGGGATGGCGGTGGCGGTGGATCGCACTGCACGGCCCTGGACAAATGTGATGTGGGGAGGTGCCGGATGGGAGGTGCTAACCATTGGATCGGTTCCCGCCAGCCATTCCTGCTGGTTGGTGAAGCCATCATGATCGGGGTCAGCCGAAGACAGTCTGGAGGCAGCCGGGGTACCGGCTGGGAAGATCACCGAGGCCCAACCGGCATAGGTATCGACAAACCTCACAGGCATTTGGTAACGGCGCTGCGAATAATCGACGGCAACCGAGCTGGTGGGGGTTGCACGTTCTAGAGTCACTTGGAGGAGACCTTCATAGCCCTTGTAGTGCTGATGGGTGACAGGATCGACGAACACCATCTTCATGACGCGCGGCGGAATCGTGTAGGATTTATTGAGAGGGCTGTCCATCAGGATACGCGAAATACCGGGGGCTGTGAAACCCGGGAATAGGGTGGCCTCAGTGCCTGGTGCCGCAGGATTGGGTATTTCACGGTCAGGCGAACCCGGAAGTGTACCGGCGGCCTCGGTGCCCCCGAGGTCCACGATCGCCAAATACATCACGTCAGTGGACGGGAACATCAGTTCGGTGCCATTGCCCTCCCACTCAATGGTGTTGGGCAGCCTAGGGTCGATTTGCACATAACCATCCGCCGACCAAGTGAGGGCGGATCCGTTCAATTTGGTGAAACGGAATCCTTGGCTGATTTTCCCTGGCATGATCGTCCCGACCTTGTTGTAACCCTCGGGAATGGGCCGGTAAAACACCGGAACGGTCACCGCCACTTTTGGATCCGTTAGTTGCGGAAAGAGGAAATCATATTCGCCAGGAACGATGGTGGTCTTCATGTCAGCACCTGCGGAGGGGCCGTCCACATAGTTGGCGGTATCGAAGATCATGGAGTAGCGGTAGCGTGCCAGCGAGTATCCCCTGACTGAGGCGGATTGGAGGTTGCCATAGACGGTTAGCGTCTCATCGGCAAACGTGTTGATCGGCCGCGTGAGACCGCTGGGCGGCGCTGCGTATAGATGGCAGTATTCGGGATGGGAGGGCGAGATAGCCACCGCCGCAGTGGGTGCGGTAGGCACTTCCCAATAGGTCATGTCGTCGGGGCGGAATACCCGGATGGGGCCAATGGCCCCAGCGTCATAGACGAGACTCGGATCCCCCGTGGCTGGCGGTGTCCGCAAGTACGGCGGGGTCGGCCCGGCTGGATTGATGTCACCGATGGACACATAGACGGTCGCTCCGATCGGACAACCGATGAGTGGATTGGCCCCGAAATAGGTCAGACTGCCGTTCAATGCGCAGCCGGCATTGATGACGACATTGCCATCGCGCAGAAGGACACCGAAGTCACCGACGCCACGGAAGTCCGACTGACCCGCACTTTTTTGACGATAAGTGGCATCGGTCCACAGGCTCAAACTCAATTGACCCAAGCCAATGGATGAAGTGGCAAGCAGGGCTAACGCAACGATGGGAAATTTTTTGCGGCGATTCACGGGGAAAATGTGATGGGGTGGAGGGGAGCGTGCAAGGGAAATATCGCTGGCTGAGAAAAAAACCGTAGCGACCGGGGCGGCCCGGATTTTTTCAGGCCACTTGAAAGTCGGCGGCCTGCGCCGGGGTCAATTCGCGGCACTGCCAAGGCAGGCCGTGGATGTGGAGATCGGCCATGAAGGCGTCGGGCTCGAGTTGCTCGATGTTCCAGACGCCGGGCTCGCGCCAAGTGCCCTCCAGCATTTGCTTGGCACCGAGCATGGCTGGCACGCCCGTGGTGTAGGAGATCGCTTGCGAACCGACTTCTGCGAAACACGCTTCGTGGTCGCAAATATTGTAGATGTAAACCGCCTTGGACTGGCCGTTTTTGAGGCCGGTGATGATGTTTCCGATGCAGGTTTTGCCCTTGGTCGATTGACCCAGCTCGCCCGGATCAGGCAGCACCGCCTTGAGAAACTGCAGCGGTACGATTTGCTGGCCTTGGAACAGCACCGGGTCGATGCGCGTCATGCCCACGTTCTGCAGCACCTCGAGGTGTTTTAAGTAATTGAGTGAAAACGACATCCAGAATTGCGCCCGCCGCAGCGTCGGAATGTGTTTGACGAGCGATTCGAGCTCCTCATGGTACATCCGGTAAATCTCGTAGCTGCCAACCCCTTCCGGACAGGTGAATTCCTGGTGCCGGGACATCGCCGCGCTTTCTACAAACGCCCCACCCTCAAAATGCCGACACGCTGCGGTCACCTCGCGAATGTTGATTTCCGGGTTGAAATTCGTCGCAAACGCCTTGCCGTGGTTGCCGCCGTTGACGTCGATGATGTCGAGCGTATGAATCTCATCAAACTGGTGTTTGAGTGCCCAGGCCGTGAATCCATTGGTCACCCCGGGATCAAACCCCGAGCCGAGCACCGCACATAGCCCGGCCTTGGCAAACCGGTCCTGATAGGCCCACTGCCAGCCATACTCGAACTTCGCCACATCCTTGGGCTCGTAATTGGCGGTGTCCAAATAATCGCAACCTGCCTCCAAACACGCGTCCATAAGCGTCAAATCCTGATAGGGCAACGCCACGTTGATGAGCAGTTTCGCCCCGCTACTCCGGATCAACGCCGCAGTTTGGCGCACATCGTCCGCATCCACCTGCGCGGTGGCCAGCTCACGCCCTGTGCGTTGTTTGACTTGGGCGGCGATCCCCTCGCACTTGGACAGGGTGCGCGACGCCAAGGTGATGGGGCCGAACACCTCCGGCAGCATGGCGCATTTATGAGCTACGACACTGCCGACTCCGCCGGCTCCGATCAAAAGGACTGGTTTCATCATGGTTTGGGACGCCCAGCTTGCCGCAGCACCGGCCCGCTGGCAAGAAAATTGACAGCGCAGGAATTTGGCGGCGGCTTGAGTTCCGGGCGGGGGATTAGGGGGCAATTTTGAGGCCATTGGCTGCGGCAAGACCTCGCTGGCGCAGGTCGAACGACAGTAGAGTTTTTGCGCCGAGCTGCATCGCGGTGGCGATGTGGAGGACATCCCAGGATCGGTGGCCACCTTGAATGGTGTGCGCGACAGAGAGACGCTCCGCGATGAGCAAAACCTCAGGCCAATCGGCCGGGACGATGGCTAGGGCCCCCACAGCCATGTTGTGCGCAAGTTTGGCGAGCACCCGTGCCGCCTCCGTCTGCCGATAGCCTTTGGTCGAGTCCTTGGAATTGAGGAACACCTGTAGCCTCACAGATTGGCGGAACTCAAACGCCACTGCGACCGAAACTCCCAGCGGTTCATCCAATGACTGGTAAAAGGAGCGAGCCCTTGTCGAGTTGTCTTGCTCGCGGTAGAGGGCGCAGAGAAAGCTGGTGTCCGGGAAAAAGTTCATCCCTGTTCCCCCTCCAATTCAAATGCCCGCATTTCCTCAACCTCCTTCATCGAAAACACCCGGTCACCCCAGATTTCTTTGTTCTGTTTGGCGAAATCAATCTTCACGACCTCAGCGGGTCTGGCCGAACGGGGCAGCACAAGGCAGGCAACCGGCTTGCCCCGGCGAAGGATCTCGACGTCTTCCCCCTGGGCAAGCCAAGCCACAACCTTTGGGAAGTGATTGCGCAAATCAGCGACGGTGGCGGTTCTCATGAGAGGAGCATCTCTCACAAGATCCCGCAGGTCAAGGGGAAAAAGTTCATCCCTCTTCCCCCTCCAATTCAAATGCCAACCTGTGTGGAGCCGCTTCAATCCCCTCATCTTGAGCCCAAAACAAAATTGCCGACAACTTTTGAGTCGCCCGGCGTTTCCATCCATGACAGGCTCGCGCCGCACCCAGACCCGTACCACCCCCATGAGACACCCCTCTCCATCCAGCAAGTCCCGCCGCCACGCCGGCTTCACCCTCCTTGAAATGGTCATCGTCCTCGGCATCATCGCCATGCTTTTGGGCGGTGCCATCTACTCAAGCCTCGGTATTTTGGGTTCATCCAAAATGGGCCGGGCCGATTCGGACTTTCAAACCATCAGCTCGAATTTGATGCAGTACAAGACCGCCAATGGCTTCTATCCCACGACCCAGCAAGGGCTTAGGGCTCTTGTGGAGAGACCTTCTACCAACCCTGTCCCCGCTCGCTGGTCCGCCATCATGAAGAAAGTTCCGCTCGACCCTTGGGATAGCGAGTATATCTACCGCTTCCCAGGCAAAAGGGACCCCACGGAACCCGAAATCATCAGCAAAGGCCCCGACGGCATCGAAAACACCGCAGATGACCTCAGCAGCCAAGACCAGAAATAGAGACCTGCAGGGTTTTACCCTCATCGAGATCGTCATGGTTCTCGCCATCGCGGCAGTGCTTCTTGGCGCTGCCGTGGCTACCATGGTCTTTTCCACCGACGAGCGCGACTTGCGCAAGGCGTCAGGGCAGGTCGAACTGCTCGCCAGACGTGCCCGCACTATCTCGATTCTCCAGCAGATTCCCTACGCCCTCGAATTCCGCCCGGGGGTGGTCCGCTTGCTGCCTTTCGCCGAAGCCGGCCAAGATGATAAAAAAACTATCGACGGTCACGCCATCGGCGGCGATCGCGTCGTTTTGCCCGGCTCCGGTGCCATCAGTCCGGTCCACGATCAACTCAACTTCGACCCTAAAATGGCCAGCTTTGTGCGCCGTTGGAATACCGTGGAATGGCTCCCGATGAGTGATCACTTCTCTCACGTCTGGCGCTTCGATCCCGACGGCTTGAGCGAGCCCGTGAGTGTCCGCCTTACCATCGGCGGCAACTACATCGAAGATACCTATCACCCGCTCACCGCCAGCATTTGCGACACCGCAATGGAAGTCAAATGATCGTTCCGCTCCATCCAGGCCGCAAGGGCCAGCGCGGCTTTCTCTTGCTTGAGGTAGTGCTGGCCCTCGCCGTGTTCAGCGCCGCCGCCACTGGCTTTGCCGTCGCCATGAATGCCATGGCCAAAGCCGCCTTGTTCGCCCAAAGCGAACTGCACATCACCCGCATCCTGGATAGCGCTTTGGACGAAACCCTCTCACTGCCCGTTCTCGAGGAGGGAACCACCACCACTCCCGTCGCCAAAACCGGCATCGAAATGGCCACCACCATCACCATCCTCGACAGCCTGGAAAACCAAGACGGCGCTCCCCTTCAGGAAATGTACCTCATCACCGTGACCGCCCGCTGGTACGAATCCGGTGAATGGAAGGAACGATCCGCCGAAACCTGGCGCTACGGCCGCATGTACCAGCCATGATCCTTCAATCTGAGAATTCCAGGCGTACCGGCTTCACGCTGCTGGAAGTGGTGATGGCCATGTTCCTGATGGCCCTGCTCATCGGGATGGTGTTTGGCATCGCCCGTTCCTCACTGAAGCTGGGCCGAATCGTGGTGGACTCCCAGAACAAAGAAATGCTTCATCAGGCGTTTTTCGAACTGCTCGGCAAGCGCTTCTCGGCCCTCCCCGGCAACACCCGCTTCGATCTTCAAGTCCAGAACACCAGCGGCCAATACCTCTCCGACCTGACCCTCCAAAACGTCCCTCTCTGCTTCACCTGGGGCGGTCAACCTCGCATCGCCAAAGCCGTCCAACTCTCCACCGTGCGCCGCCGCAGCGGCTTTCTGGCCATCGTCCTGCGTTATTACGAAAACGAAATCCTCGAGGGCTCGGCCGCCCCCACCAATGGCACCAGCAACGTTGACAACAAACCCTTCGCCGAAATCGAACTCGTCGATGACGTCGCCTACTTCGAGTGGCGCGTGCTCGACGCCACCTCCATGGAGTGGCAGCCCGATTGGGATATCCAGGGCCGCATGCCCCTCCAACTCGAACTCACCCTCGCCTTCGGCGACAAAGGCGAAGAAATGCGCCACATCTTCTGGATCCCTCCTAAGCCGGATCCCGAGGTGGTCCTCCGCCAAATCATGCAAAGCAGCGGCTCGCCCACGACCACCCCCACCACCAAACCAGGCACCACCCCAGGCACCACCCCGGGTGGAAAACCCGGCACCATCACCATCCCAGGCATCCCCGTTGGCGGCGGTGGCGGCGGCGGCGGCGGCGGCCGCAGTGGTGGCGGTGGCCGCTCAGGCCCCTGATTCCCTAACTGATACTACCCATGCTATCTCCCCCGTCCAGTTCTCAGCGCTCCCATGGCTTCGCCTTGGTCGCCGTGCTCTGGCTCATCGCTGTTTTGGGCATGGCCACCATGGTCGCTCTGCGCGTTATCTCGTTTGACATGGAGCTCACCACCGCCAAAGTCCACGGCTCCCGGGCCCGCAATATCGCCGAAATCGGCATCGCCGTCGGCTGCAACCCCGTCGTCAAACGTGCCGATCCCATCCTCCACCATGTCGATACCGCCGCCGGTGGCGGCTACGACGTGAAGATTATGGCAGAAGGCGGCCGCTTTAACATCAACACCATCCTCCTCCGCAACGATACCTCCCTGCTGCGCGACCTCTTCATCGGCTGGGGACTGGACCTCGACACAGCACAAGGCATCACCGCCTGCCTCGCGGACTGGATCGACGCCGATGACGACGTTTCCCTCAACGGCGCCGAAAAAGAGTGGTATGAAAGCCAGGGCCGCATCAACCAGCCCTTCAACCGGCCCTTCTACAACATTGATGAAATGCGCCTGGTCCGCGGCATGGACCTCGTTGAAGCCGCCCGCCCGGATTGGCGAAACTGGTTCACTGTCTGGAGCAGCGGCGGCCTCGACCTCAACGAGGCCCCCGCCGAACTCATCGCCGCCGCCGCCAACGTCTCCATCGAGCTGGCCGCCCTCATCCCTCAAGCTGTGTGTGGCTCCGACGGCATTCGTGACACCGACGACGACATCCCCTTCAAAGATGTCAATACCGCACTTGCTCTTTTAGGCTTGGATGTCAATAGTCGTCCGGACTTAGCCCAACGCTTCTCTGTGAACGACACCACCACCCGCATCGAAAGCATCGGTACCGCTGGCGCGGCCAAACGCCGCATCACGGTCATCGTCCGCAATCGTACCGGCCAACCCGCCCTCCTCGAACGCTTCGAAGAAATCATCCCGTGAGCAAGCCAACCGATCAAATCCTCCTCGTCCCCGGTGAAACCGGTTGGGAAATATGGACCAGCCAGGCCGACGCCGACTTCAGCCTCCACTCCGCCTCCCAAAGTTCACGTGCCAGCGAGTTGATTGGCATCCCCAGCGGCGATATCCTGATGTTTTTCCCGGTCAAGGCGATCACTGCCATTCCGATGAAAGTCATCAGCGAAGACGACTCGCTGTTTTCCGAACTTGCGGTGATGCATGCCGAGGGCCTCGGCATGCGCCCGGACCCCATGGCCGGCCAACTCACCGACACCTTTGTCATCGCCCGCCAGGGCAGCACCACCGCCCTGCTTTCCGTCCATCTGCGCCCTCCAGCCGATGGCGATTTGCCACTGCGCGGGCCCAAGGAATTCGATATCTCGGCACGCGCCTTCCCGCTACAGGGCGATTGCCTAGCGGTGTGGAAAGAATTCGGCCGCTGGGTATTCTGCCTCTCCCATCAGGGGAAACCCGTGTATTGCCAGGCCACCTCCGTCTCGGCCATCACTCCCGATGACGCTCTGGTCCGAGAAATCCGCCTCGCCATCATCCAATTGTCCCTCCAGGACATCGATCTGACCCCCTCGCATGTCCTCCTCTGGTCCCAGTCAGAACAGGCGTCACCCGGCGCGCTGACCGGGGCGTTCGGTGTCCCGGTGGACGTCTCGCCCCGCCCCGCCCCAGTCCTGCCCGATCCCCGCAGCAAACTCCTGCCGGCCGACGTCCGTGCCGCCCGCCGCAGCGCACGCCGCCGCCGCAATGTCATCCTCTCCGTCGCCGCCGTCGCCCTCGCCTACCTCGGTATCATCGGATTTTTCGGCTTCAACCTCTGGAAAGTCCACACCCATACCGCCCTGCTTCTCAAAAAGGCCCGCGCCGCCGCCCCAGACGCCGCCGCCTACAAAACCCATCTCGCCAAATGGGAGGAGCTCAAACACGCCGTCGATCTCAATCAGTCACCCGAAGATATCCTCTTGCGCATTTCCCGTTGTATCCCCCCTAACAGCAGCCTGAGACTCAAAACCGCCGAAGTCACCGCCAACGAAATCTCCCTCACCGGAGAAGCCCAACAACAGGCTGCCGTCGGACAGTTCAGCCTCGCCCTCCGCAAAAGCAACGACCTCGTCGGCCTCGTCTGGCAAACCCCCGAAGCCTCCAAGAGCACCCGCGGGTGGGAATTCGTTTACACCGCCGCTCCCCCGAAGAATTGACCCCCCGCCGCCCGAGTCCTCACCGACAAATCCCGCAAGCTGCGGCATTACCTCATCAGCCCCTCAGCACTCCCTAGCCCCCAGCCCCTCTCCGCCTGTGTCCCCACGTGAAAAAAAACTCCTCATCTTCTTCGCCGCCGGGGGATTCGCTATCCTTAACCTGTTAGGCTTCAACTACTTCGTCAAGCTGCGTAGCGAAATCACCGCCAAGCACATCAAAGCCGTCACCACCCTGAAACAGGCAGAATTGATCCGCGACAAACGCGACGAGGTCGAATCCCTTATGGAATGGCTCGAAAAACACGAACCAAAACCCAGCGAGAGCCAACCCGTCCTCACCGACTTACTCGAACTCGCCGAAAAGGACGTGCCCGTCGTCGGCCTCACTTTCAAAAACGAAAAACTCCTCCCCACCGACCAAACCGGCCGCTATTTCCATCGCGTCAAAGTCAGCCTCACCGTCGTCGGCCCCGAACGCTCGCTTTACACTTGGTTCGACCACCTCAACTCGCCTGAGAGCCTCCGCTGCGTCACCTACATCCGCCTCTCACCTAACAAAGAAAACGACTCCCTCATCGATTGCACCGCCACGATCGAGCAATGGTTCGTACCCGTGCCATCCGCCTGAAATGCCCGAATAATCGCCCACCTGAGGTGATGCGACTGCGCAACGCCCACCTGCAACCCGCTTCCTTCCATCCGCGCCTGGCAATCTGCCCTCCTCAATTCAACCTGACTCCACCATGCACTCCATCGTCCGCTCCAGCCTGCTTCTGCTCGTCGCCCTCACCGGCCTGAATGCTGCCGAATTGCCGAAAAAGACGCTCCTTTCCCGTTACTCCGGGTTATGGACCAACTCCCCTTTCACCGCCCCGCCCAAGCCTGTGGATGACGGACCGGTCATCAACCCGTTTGAAGACCTGGTGCTCAAAGGCATCGCCCCCATCGCCGGTGGCTATCTCATCACCCTCATTAACAGAAAAAACCCGGCTGAAGCAGTTCCGCCCATCGATACCGACCACCCTTCGGAATACAAGGTACTGAGCATCGAACGCGATCCGGACAAGCCGCTTGGCACTGTCGTCTATCTCTCCAGAGGAACCCAAACCGGAAGCGTCACCTTCGACGAAAAACTCAGCATGCCCAAGCTCGCCGCCCCAAAACCCGTCAACAAACAACCGCCTGGCCGCCCGCAAATCCCCGTCCCACCGGTCGCACAGCCCGCACCCCAGATCCCCACGCCCGCTGGCAGCACCCCTTCCCGCCAAATGCGCTCACGCGTCGTCGCTCCCACCACTGGCTCCCAACCGGGCGGCCAGTCCGGCGGCCGTTCCGGTGGCCGCTCAGGCGGCACCACCGGCGGCAGCAATTACCAGCGCCCCGGCCGCTAAACTCCTCTCAAATTTCAGTTCGTCACTCCCAATTCAAAATTCCACCTCCCCCATGCCTCTCCTCCGTTCTTTTGCTCTTTTGGTTTTGAGCCTTTCCCTCGCCGTTGCTCAGGACCCCATAGTTCCTGACACGACCCCACCTGCGGCGACAGAGGCAACGACCCCGGCCCCTGGGACTGTCCCGGCGGAAGGAACAACTCCAGCAGGGGTTACGCCCCCGCCAGCAGGGGTCACGCCCCCCGCTGTCAAGACACCACCCACGATTCCTGGCAAAACACCCCCAACGATCCCTGGCAAAACCCCGCCAGGAATCCCCGGCAAAACCCCGCCAGGAGGTGCAGCCAAAACGCCCCCTCTGCCGGCCGTGCCTCTGGTTCCGTCGCGCAAACCCGCCCGTGACCCCAACGTGCCCCTCGCCGATACTAAAATCGTTGAAGCCATCGAACAAGCATCACTCAAGGGTTCCGAGTTGGCCGCCCTCTACAGGAAGTACACCGGCCGAAGGGTCATTGTCTCCGCTGCTGCTGCTGCCGCCGAATTCTCCTTCGTGCAGGACGCCAGCCCCGAAGAACCCCTCACTTATGCCGAAGCCGCTGAACTCCTCAGAAAGGCAGCAGGCATCGAAAACTTCGTCTTCATGCCCGATGACAAAGACAAAAATCTGGACTTCCTGACTGTCTCCACTCGTCTGCCAGGGCTCTTCTACAATGTTTTCAATGAAAACGACCTCTTGCCCGAGGGAGAAGGCGTCATTTCCTACGTGATGACCTTCAAACACCTCAAACCCGAGACTGCCGCACAGGCATTCACCCAGATTATCGGCCAATTCGGCACCTATGGCTCCATCGCCCCCCTCAATGGCTCCGTTGTCATCACCGAAAATACCTCCCTCATCCGCAGACTCATCAAACTCAAGGAGGAAATCGACAAACCCGCCGATATCACCAGCACCCGCTTCATCTCCGTCAAGTATGCCGACGTCACCGAACTGGCCGGCACCCTCAACGATCTGCTCAATACTCAACAGCAAGCTCAGAAAACCGCAGCCGTTCAGCGCGCCGGCGCGCCGGCCGCCGCTCCTGCCCCCGGAGCCCCGCCACAGGCCGTCAACTCCATCAACTCAGGTGCCGCCACCAGCGTCGATACCCCCGTGCAAATCATCCCGGAACCCCGCACCAACCGCATCTTCGGCATGGGCCGCCCAGTCGATCTGCTCTTCGTCGAAGGCCTCATCCGCGAGTTCGATATCGAAACCAGCGAGAAAACCTTCCTCCGCCGCAAACTGAAATTCCTCACCGTCACCGACTTCCTCCCCATCGCCTCCGACGCCCTCAACCGCGCTTTCACCAGCCCCACCGGCGGTGCCCAAGGCACCCAAGGTGCCCAAGGTGCATCCGGTTCCAATCCTTCCCGCACTAACCGCAGCGGCTCTAACACAGGATCCGGCGGCAACAACAACAACAACATGGGCCGCAGCAATTCCGGCAGTGCTTCCTCCTTCGGTGGCGGCACTTCCTCCTTTGGCGGTGGCAGCGGCGGCATGGGCAGCATGGGCGGCTCCAGCGGCGGTATGGGCGGTGGCAGCAGCCTTGGCAATCCAAATGCATCCACCGCACCAGAGTCCCGCCTCGTCGGCCGCACTCTCCTCGTCGCTGACAACATCACCAATTCCATCGTCGTCCAAGGCCCGCCCTCCGGCCTCGAAATCATCGAGCGACTCCTCGATCAAATCGATGTCAAGGCCGACCAAGTCATGATTTCCACCGTCATCGGCCAGCTCACCTTGGATGACTCCAAAACCTTCGGTGCCGATTATACGTTCAATGACGGTAGCAGCAACTCAGCTCTGCGCGGCGGCGGCGGATTCAGCCCCAACATGCCGATTGTCCCGATTCCATCCACCACAAACGGGGGCACTGCCACCACCTACCATCCCGGCACCCTGACGGGGGCTGGCGGTCTTCAAGTCTATGGCAAGATCGGCAACAACCTCAATGTCTTTGTCCAAGCCCTTCAATCCACCGGCAAATTCACCGTTCTCTCCCGTCCCAGCGTCTTCACTGCCAATAACCAAAAAGGCACCATCTCCAGTGGCCGCCGCGTCGCCATCCCCACCAATAGCAACAGCTTCACCAATGGCGGTGCCAGCACCAATATCCAGTATCAGGACGTCGTCCTCAAACTCGAAGTCATCCCGCTCATCAATTCCAAGGATGAAATCACCCTCCAAATCGCTTTGCTCGACGATGAAGTCAACGGCAACCAGACCATCGCCGGTGCCGGAGCCAATGGCACCACCCTGACCGTCCCTAACATCTTTACCCGCCAAGTCCTCACCACCGTCACCATTCCTAACAATGAGACCATCGTCCTCGGTGGCCTCATCAAGGATAGCAAGTCCGACTCTGTCGATGGCATCCCCATCCTCAGCAGCATCCCATTCCTCGGCAAACTCTTCTCTAACACCGTCAAGGCCAACACCCGCGAGGAACTCCTCATCTTCCTTCAGCCATCCATCATCACCTCTCGCGCTTCCCTCGACTCCGCCCAGTCCGATGCTGCCCGCCGCTACCAAGGCAGCCGCGAAACCCGCAAGTTTGCCGATGGCCCCGAGGTCCTCCCACCCCCCGGTTCCGCCAAGTCTGCAATCGACGGTGCCACTCCTCCCAAGGCCATCCCAGTCGATCCTCAGCCAGCCGCCACCCCCGCCGCCACCGCTCCCGCCAAAACCAAAAAATCCATTCAGCCCTCCCGCAACTGAGTTGCCAGCGCAGCCGCCTGCCTTTTTTCCTGCTTGTGCTTGCCAAGTCGTCCACTCCAAGCTAGCAATTGTTGCAGCGCCTTCCAGCGCTATGGTCCCGTGGTCCAATGGATAGGACGATGGCCTCCGAAGCCGTAGGTGCAGGTTCGATTCCTGCCGGGATCACCACTTAAAAAGCTATATTCCCCTAGGGGGACAAGGGATTCAGGGTGAAAGCTAGCAATTAGGGGAATTCCCCAGACTGCGCCAAAATGCACCAAAAGTCCCCGAAATGAGGGCAAAACGGATTACAAGGGATTACACCCCCGGTTGTCTCACTCCACGCGCACCGCTATGCATGATAGACTGAGCCGGGCGTTTCAGTTACCTTGCCCTCATGAGCAACTACGATTGGAGGCACCGCTTAATCCTGAGCAAGTTGACGGAAGGTTGCCTCTTGCGTGAGGCGGCGGCAGCGGCGGGCGTCACTAGGCAGGCGGTCTTGAAGTGGGTGAACGCCTCTGCTGAGTTTCGTGAGGCGGTCGCATTGGCGCGTGAGGTTGGCCATGCGGAGCGAGTTTACCGGGCTTGGCTCGGGCACTACCGCCGGGGCATGAGGCCGCCAGCGGGCAAGGGGCATGGCGGCAAGCCAAGGTTTTCCTTTGGCCGCCGGTGATGGCGCTTGCCTACCCAGCCAGTAGCGGAGTGTTGCAGGTATGAGCACGCCAGAGCACCCGACACCCAAGTCTCCGCGTTTCGAGAGAGCGCCAGAGGAATCCAGGAGAAGGGCGCAAGCTCAGATCAAAGCGGTGAGAGAGCAGACTCAGCAGTCATCGAATGGGAGGTCTTACGAGGACGAGGAGCCTCACGGGCAATCCACGGAGCTTTCCGCCGAAATCGGGAAATAGGTCTGGCCGACTTCGGAAAAGGTCTGCCGGTTGCTGAATCTGGACGTAGTGAAGCCCGCAAGGATCTGGGTGCCCGCCATCTGGGCGGCGGTGAGACGGCCACGTCCTCCAATTCCTCGCACTGGCCGCGCCGGGATGGATGCATCCCACCATCCCGGTGACTCCCAGCAGACTTATGCCCGCGTCACCTCCGCCGCCAGCGCCTCGGCCTGGAGGACCACGGTGCGGATGGCGGCGTCCTCAAGGTCCGGCGGGTAGCCATACTGGCGCAGGATCCGGCGGATGGTGGTGCGGACCTTCTTCCGGCGCTGGTCGAAGCGCCACCAGTCCATGCCCGAGTTCTCCCGCACGGCCTTGACCAACTCAGAGGCGATGAACCGCAACTCGGCATTGCCCATCAGCTCGGTGGCGCTGCCGTTTTCCGCTAGGGCATCGTAGAAGGCGACTTCCTCCTTGGTCAGTCCGTCGTCGGGCTCCTCGCGCAGGTCGCGGCCGATTTTGATCAGTTCCTCGATCACTTGCAGCGCGTCGATCACCCGGTTGTGATAGCGCGCCATCGCCTCCTCGATGCGCTCGGTGAACTGGCGGTTCTTCACGACGTTGGTGCGGGTGCGGCTCTTGGTCTCGCCCGCGAGGAGTTTGCGCAGGGCCTCCACCGCGAGGTTCTTGTGCTCCATCCCGGCCATCTCCTTGAGGAACTCATCGCTCAGCACCGAAATGTCCGGGCTCTTGATGCCCGCCGCGCTCAGCAGGTCGATCACCTCGGTGGAGCAAACCGACTGGTTGACCAGCCGCTCGATGGCCGCGTCCAGGTCATAGCCCCGGCGTCTCCCGTCGCCATCCCCCTCAAACTTGCTCATCGCGATCTTGATGGCGCAGAAAAACGCCACCTCCACGGATACGGCGGCCGCCTCGTCCCGCCCGGACGAGAGCTTGAATGCCCGCTCCAGTTCCGCCACGGCGTCGAGGAACCGCTTGCGGGCCTTCTTCTTGGCCTCGTCGCCCGTGCCTTCCAGCCCATAGACGTGATTGAGCGCCCGCCCCAGGATTTTGAGCCGTGCGGCGTTGTCGCCCGTCAGCGCCTGGGAGTAGTTGATCCCATGGAACATGGAGCGAAGCACGTCGAGGCATTTCTTGAGCGCCAGCACGGCCTCGTCGGTATCGATCCCGGTGTTGCCCCGGTCGCGGTCGGAGTAGAACGCGAGCGCCTGCTTGAGATCGGTGGCGATGCCGATGGTATCCACCACCAGTCCGGCGGGTTTGTTGTGGAAAATCCGG
>CAIQXC010000086.1 GCA_903875675.1 Akkermansiaceae bacterium | reverse complement strand
TGAACGTTGATTTCTGATGTGAGCTTGGACACGAGAGCACGAACCAAGCTCCCTTCAAAAATCGTTCGACTGAGCTCACGCCGAGGTCCAAAATCAACAATCATCAATCGTCAATCCATTCGGTTCTGGAAAACTTGACTCCTTCACAAGGACTCTGGGGCACGGCAGGGGGTTGGGTCTGGTTCATAGCTCGATGGCGGGGGTGGCGAGGAGGCGCACGGTGCGTTCTGATCGGGGGAGGTGGATGGTTACACAGGTGCCGCGATGGGCTTCGCTGTCGATTTCGATTTCGCCGCCGTGTTGGCGGACGATACGGCGCACGATGAGCAGGCCGAGGCCGGAGCCGGAGGGTTTGGTGCTGCGGTAGGGTTCGAAGATGGCCCCCATGATTTCCGGTGAAATGCCACTGCCATTGTCTTGGATGGAGATGCGGTACTCGTAGTCGTTGCAGTGGGTGCTCACGGTGATGCAGCCCTCGGTGGGCGGCAGTGCTTGATAGGCATTGCGGATCAGGTTGTAGAATACCTGCTGGAACTGGCCGGGATCGATCATGGCGGCGGGCAGAGCGTCGGCGAGTTCGAGTTGCACGGTGATGTGGCGGGACGAGAGTTCGGGCTCGAGCAGGCGCAGTGTTTGGTGGAGCAGGGCGTGGAGGTCGTGGCGTTCTCGCCTCGGTGTGGTAGGCCGCACGGCGTGGAGGAATTGTTTGAGAATGGTGTCGAGCCGCTGGATCTCCTCGCGGGCAGTGGCCAGGCTGTCCTCCAGCGGCGCGCGATCCGCGGGGGTGAGTTTGCGGAATTTTCTGCCGAGGAGTTGGAGGTGAATATCCAGCGAATTGAGCGGATTGCCGATCTCGTGGGCGACTCCGGCGGCCAGCAGGGTCAGCGCATTGAGTCGCTCGGATTCCAAGGTGGCCTCGGCCTCGGCGCGGGTACTGGTCAGATCCCGCACCAACATCACGTAGCCGATGCTCTCGGCCGCTGGCCCGTGATCGGTGATGGGGGCCAGATAAAAATTGAGGAAGCGGTTTTCCGGATAGAACACTTCGAGGTCGCGGCTGATTGAGCGGCCGGGTTTGGCGAGGTTGTCCCAATCCAAGCCGCGCACTTGAGCGGAGAGTTTGTCGCCGACGGCACGCTGGGGGTCGAGGCCGAAGAATTGGCAGGCGGCATGATTGAGGAAGCCGATGGTGCCGAGGGCGTCGAGGATGATGACGCCCTCGTGGAGGGCCTCGAAGACGTTTTCAAGAAACCCCTTCTCGCGGATCAGGCGGGTCAGTATCTGTTGGACCTCCCCCGGTTCCACACGATCAAGCCGCGCCACGAGTTTTTCAAGAAAACCGGATTTCATGGAATGACTGGCATTTAAGCGAGGATTGGATAGGACTGTGGCCATGCAAGGGATGATTTTGGTGCTGTGTACTTTTCCTGATGGCCAACAGGCGCGACAGATTGCCACAGCTATGGTCGAAAGGCAACTGGCAGCGTGCGTGAATTTGTTGCCGGGGATCGAGTCGATTTACCGCTGGGAGGGGCAGGTGGATCGGGCCGCGGAAGTGTTGGGGATTTTCAAGACATCGAGCCACCTCTATCCGGCATTAGCGGAGGCGTTGGCAGCGGCTCACCCGTACGCCGTGCCGGAAATTGTCGCGCTGGAGCCCGCTGCGGTGGCGGCCTCCTATCTGGCTTGGGTGATGGCGGCGGTGCCGGCAAATGAGATTTAGGCGATGGCATGGGAGTTGGCCCAGCGCCGGGCTGCGGCTCGGAACGCGGCATCGTGATCAGGCCAATCATGGAGTGTGGCGGGGTCGAAATCGGCTCCGCATGGCCAAACGACCGTGTGGATTTCTGGATCGAGAGAGACTTGGGCAAAGATCTGCGGATCACGAAGGGGCCCATAAAGCTC
>CAIQXC010000085.1 GCA_903875675.1 Akkermansiaceae bacterium | reverse complement strand
CGGTGCCTCGCTGACGGCCAGCGGCACCGGCACGACGCCGGGCACGACTGCCGCGGCCATCACCGGCACCGCCGGCGGCACGGTCAGCTTGGGTTCGCGGCCGGTTTCGCTCACTTGGGGCGGGGCTTCGGCTGGGACGGACAGCATCCATCCAGCGCTGCTGGTTTCCCAAGCCACGCTGTCGCTCGGTGGCAACACCTTTACCGTGATGGTGCCCGGCACGGCCTTGGGCAATGGGGTCTATACCCTGGTCACCACTTCAGCAGCCATCTCCGGCACGGTCAATCCCACGCCCTCCTTTACCGGCGGCAACGGCCTGGCCAGCGGGGCGACGGGTGTCGTTTCCATCAGCGGCAACAGCGTGGTTCTCACAGTCGCCGGGGCCACCGGCGGCTACGCCTCGTGGGCGGCCACCCAAGGCCTCACCGGCACCGCCGGCTCCGCTCTGGATCCGGCCTTCAATGCCGACCCGCACAAGGTCGGCATCCAAAACGGCATGGCCTGGATCCTCGGAGCCGACGCTCCGGGAAATCCCGCCGCCAACCTGCGCAAGCTGCCCGCCGTCAGCCGCGACGGCACCGGGGAGATGGTCCTGACCTTCGACCGCCTGGCCGCGTCGGCCGCGAGCGCCCCGCTGGTCGTCCAATACGGTGACGATCTGGGTGCATCTCCTTGGACTGACTTCACGGTCGGCACCAGCGGAGGCACCACCACCGACGGCAAGGGTGTTTCCATCGCGGTCGCGCTGGCTGCCGGCAGCACCGCCGACTACGACCGGATCACCGTGACCATCCCGGCCGGCTACCTGGCGACACATCAGAAGACCTTCGCCCGCCTGAAAGCCACGGAGTGAGGAAACGACGGGATGGAAGATCGTAGATGGAAGATAGAAGAAGCGCCGACACAACCACGATCCACCATCCACCATCCACTATTCTCCTACTTGTCCTGATGCCTGTGGCTACAACAACCGAATCGAAGCTCCGCAAGAGCGGGGTGCTGAAATATGAGCTGTTGCTCTTGATGGCTTCAATCATCTGGGGCTCGACCATTGTGGCCCAGCAGATCGGCATGGCGAAGGGGCTCGGGCCCATGACCTTCAATGGTCTGCGCTTTGCGCTTGGTTGTTTCGTTCTCGTCCCGGTCATCATCTGGCGGAGGAACACTGCAGGTCGTGCCCGTGCGAAGGGGAAGCTGCCCTGGACAGGCAGTGCCGCCGCCGGGGTGCTCCTGTTCGGGGCAGCCGGCTTTCAGCAGGTTGGCCTGCAATATACTTCCAGCGCCAATTCCGGTTTCATTACCGGATCCTATATCCTCTTTGTCCCGCTGATCGGCACGTTCTTCGGACACAAAGCGCGGCGCAGCCTATGGGGTGCCATCATGGTCTGTCTTGTTGGCGTCTGCCTCATTCTCAATCAAACCCTTAGCGGCCCGGCAATGGTCGGCTGCGGCCTGATACTCTGCGGAGTCCTCATCGCGCAGATGGCGCCCACGGACGACGCCCGCAAAAGAATTGCCCGCGCCATCACGGCGGCCGAGGAAAAGACCGGCGTGCTGCGGCTGATCCGCCAGCTGTCGCTCAAGGATTTCATTGTCAAATCATCCGCAAGCGGGGATTCTTCAAACAACACCAAGAAAGAAACAGCATGAGTAACGTAGAACAGAGCATGAAGTGGATGATGACTGAGTTCTTTACGCCGGAAGAACAGAAACGTCTTGAGGGCATCTCCCACTGGCATCGCCATTGTCACGGATGCGCCAAGATCATGGTGCCGATCGGCAAGGCCTTTGCCGATGCGGTGGTGAACCTCCAGAAGACCCAATGACAGGAGAAACCGTAAAACGTCCAAGCATCCGCGATGGGG
>CAIQXC010000084.1 GCA_903875675.1 Akkermansiaceae bacterium | reverse complement strand
TCATCCAAAAAGTGTCGTCTGTGGCGCTTGGAATCACTGCCGCAGGGTTGCGTAAAAACCCGGTGCCGACAAGCGGGTATCCCGGAAATAACAGTAATCTCGCAGAAATATCAGGGCTCCAGTGTAGAAAACCGGGCCTGTACCGGCACAGATCATGGCTCGAAGGCCGCCTAAATGCTCGGAAAACGTGGCGTTTTTCGGCCCATTTCCACAGAAAATCTCCTAACAGGTGAATCAATGCCGGAACTTGCTTGCGTCGCTCCGCTGGATCAGCCAAGTTTCGTCGGACACAATCTTATGAACGAACGACGCGTGGTCATCACCGGCATTGGCTGCCTTTCTCCCCTCGGCAACGACTTGGCATCCACTTGGGATGGTCTCAAAAATGGCCGCAGCGGGATAGCGCGGATCACCCAACTGGATCTGAGCCCCTACGACTGCAAGATCGGTGGTGAGGTGAAGGGGTTTTCCGCAGACGAGTACTTCAACGTGGCCAAGGATGCCCGGCGCGCTGATCGCTACGTCCAATTCGCTGTGGCGGCTGCCAAGATGGCCATGCAGGATTCTGGCGTGGACGTTTCCAAAATGAATCCGCGGCGATTTGGCGTGATGGTCGGCAGTGGCATCGGTGGCCTCGCCACCTTGGAGCGGGAGCACGCGGTGCTCATGGCCAAAGGGCCCAAGCGAGTGTCGCCGTTCACGATTCCGATGATGATTTCCAACATTGCCAGCGGCATTATTTCGATCGAACACGGGTTGCTCGGGCCAAACATGTGCATCGTCACTGCCTGCGCCACCTCCAATCACAACATCGGTGAAGCCTGGCGTATCATCAAATTTGGTGACGCCGACGCGTTTTTGTGCGGCGGCGCAGAAGCCACCATCCTGGGAATGGGGCTGGCAGGCTTCGGCAACATGAAGGCGCTGAGCACCCGCAACGATGAGCCGGAGCGTGCCTGTCGCCCGTTTGACAAAGGTCGCGATGGCTTCGTCATGGGCGAAGGTGCCGGCATCTTCGTCATCGAGGAATTGGAACATGCCCGCAAACGCGGTGCCAAAATCTACGCCGAACTCATCGGCTACGGCATCAGCGCCGATGCTTATCACCTCAGCGCCCCTTCGCCCGATGGCAGCGGCCCGGCCTACGCCATCAAAATGGCCCTCGACCACGGCAAGGTCAATCCCGAGCAGGTCGATTACCTCAACGCCCACGCCACATCCACCGGTCTGGGCGACATCGCCGAAACCAAGGCGATCAAGCTGGCCTTCGGTGACTATGCCAACAACGGCCTGATGGTGAGTTCGACGAAATCGATGACCGGCCACATGTTAGGTGCCGCAGGCGGCATTGAGTTGATTGCCAGCGTGATGGCGATTCATGACGGGGTGATTCCGCCGACCATCAATCTGGAGAACCAGGATCCTGAGTGTGATTTGGACTGCGTGCCCAACGTCGCCCGCGAGGTGCCGGTGAAAGTGGCCATCAGCAACAGCTTCGGTTTTGGCGGCCACAACGCGTCGGTGTTGGTGCGCCGCTTCGAGTAAGCCCGCCATGGAAATTCCGCTCTATCGTCACGTCGCCGAGGTTTCCTTCCGTGACACCGACGCGAGTGGCTGGATGCATTTTCCCAATATCTTCCAGTACGTGGAGCTCGCCGAACATGCGTTTTTGCGCTCGCGGGGGTTGCTTGTTTTTGATAGAACCAAGGGTGGCTGGCCGCGGGTGAAGGTGAGTTGTGAGTTCAAGCGGCCCTTGCTGTGCGGCGACCCGATCGAAGTGCACTTGGCCATCGAAGCGGTGGGAACGTCCTCGGTCACTTGGAATTTCGAAGTCATCCGCGCCGCCGAACTCGCCGCCGTCGGCAGCATCACCACCGTGCGGGTCAATCACCTGGGACGGCCCCAGCCACTCGATGACCGCGAGCGAGTCGAGCTGGAGCGCGGACTTTAACCCTGGATCGGCTAACCCGCACGCCATCCAACCCGCTCATGGACGTTTCATCCGAGATTTCAGGCCGCATTGTGATCGTGCCCACCCCCATCGGCAATCTGGGCGACATCACACTGCGAGCGCTGGAAATCCTCCGCAGCGCCGACCGCATCGCCTGTGAAGACACCCGCCATTCCGCCCCTTTCCTGGCCCACCACGGCATCTCCGGCAAAACTCTGGTTTCCCTCCATGAGCACAACGAGGCCCGGCGTGCGCCCGACCTGATCGCCGCCGCCCGTGCCGGGGAAACCATCGCAGTCATCAGTGATGCCGGCATGCCCGGCATTTCGGACCCGGGCTACCGGCTCATCCAAGGTTGCATCGATTCCGCCACACCCTTCGAGGTGTTGCCCGGTCCCTCGGCGGTCATCACCGCTCTCATCGGCTCGGGCTTCCCCTGCCACGCATTTCGCTTCGGCGGCTTCCTCTCCGTGAAATCCGGCAAACGCCGCACCGCCCTCACTGCTGGCCTCGCCTCAGGCGAAACCGCCATCTTCTTCGAATCCCCACACCGCATCCTATCCACCTTGGTCATCCTCGCCGAGATAGACCCCGCTGCCCGTACCTGTGTCGCCCGAGAGCTAACAAAAAAGTTCGAGACCTATCACCGCGGCAGTGCGGCCGAGGTGCTCGCCCATTTTCAGGCGCACCCGCCCAAGGGCGAAATCGTGCTGCTGGTGCATGGTGCCCCTGATAAGTTCTCTGACCCAAAATGCGTCACGGCTTGACTGAGAGCCATCGATTAAGAATCAAGGGCAACCGTTTCACCAGATGGTTGCTACAAGACCTGCCTTGCGGATCAAACAATCCTTGGTCACCAACGGCAGCCCGAGCCGTCTCGCCGTAGCGACGATCACCCGATCAAAGGGGTCGGACTGCGGCAGCCCTAATTTCATCGCCTCCCAAGCGATCTCCGCATCCAAAGGCACAATGGTCACCCGTGACGCGAGGTTCGCAATGGCCACAGCACCTTCGTCATTGCACACCTGCAATCTCCCCTTGGAGACCAACATGGCCAATTCGAGCAAACTCAAGGCACTCACACCGAGGTCCTCACGGGCGAGGTCGCAGAGGGCTTGCCGCGCTGCCTTCCCCAGTCTCACACTGTCCTCTGCTGCCCAAACAAGGGCGTGGGTATCCAAGATGAGTTTCATAGTGAGGGTATCCAGGCGGCTTCCGGCAGCGTCGGAGCACTTAGGTCAGCTTCGGTTTCTGTGAAGGTTCCACGCATCGAGCCAAGCAAATTGCGCTCTGGCGGAGACTCTGCCAGGATCACAAGGTTGCCCTCGCGGGTCTTGATCACCACCCGCTCGCCGCGCAACGCCGCACGCTTCACTTTGGGAAATTCACGAAGAAGTGTGCTGACATTGGTTTGCATGACAAATAGTTTGACTGATATGAACTCCGTGTCAAGGAGCTTGCCGCTTTTCCAGCGTCATGTAAGGGATATGGCAATCACACGGCTTTGGCTCAACCCATGGCCGGCATGGTCCGGCGGCAGGATTACTAAAAATTCGCATGGTCGCAGGCGGCACGGTGTGCTACTTCTTGGCCGGATGTTTGAGGTCAGACAAAAACCTGAAATGGTCGAACGCGCACTGCTGCTGCGCATTTATTTCGACCCGCGCGAGGCCACCGAGGCCGGCTCACTGCTGGAGGAACTCGCCGAACTGGCGCGCACCCTCGAGATCGAAGTGGCCGAATCCGTGCTCGTCCGCAGCCGCGAAATCCACAAAAAACTCCTCTGCGGGATCGGCAAAGCCGCAGAACTCGCCGAACTCGCCCGT
>CAIQXC010000083.1 GCA_903875675.1 Akkermansiaceae bacterium | reverse complement strand
GTGGGCCATGGGTTGGGCCTCGCGATTCACGAGGCACCGTGGCTGCGCGCCGACGCTGACGAATGCTGCCAAGCGGACATGTTGACGACCATCGAGCCCGGCATCTATCTCCCCTCGGTGGGCGGCATTCGCATCGAAAACGTCTATCGAGTGTGCCAGGGCGGCAACGAATGCCTCGGCGAACTGCCCACCGCTCTGGAATCCATGATCATTGGCTAGCGAGGCTGCGCCTCAGACCCAAGACAGAAGACCGCTGCGCTGCAAGACAAGAGCCGTTGGTCGGAGAATGGCACCTCTTATTCCGGACTTCTGTCTTTTGTCTTCCCCTCTTCTGTCTTCTTCCTAAGCAGAAACTTGACCTAACGAAAGCAACTTTGGCTTTTCGAGGTGCTCAGTCCGGCCACACGCCGAGGGCTTGAAGTTGGCGGGTGGCGGCCCCGGCCCAACCACGGTTGGCCGCAGGGGACGCCGGCGACGGGTGCAGCACCCGCCCGATAAGCGCATCACTGCCACACGCTGCCGCCGCTAGACGCAGCCTGGCTTCAGCAAAGCCGCCCACCCCGATCAAGTACGAGGGGCACAGTACTTCGATCACCTCCGTCAAATGCGTCAGGCAGGCGAGTTCAACGGGTTGCATGTCAGTGGCAGCGAGTTTGTCGGGCGTTAGATTGGCACCACTTGCGTTCATCCACACCAGCGGGCAGAAATTCTGCACAAAGTGTCCGGCGAAAAAGTCCTCAGCCTTTGGATATCGGGCGGCAAACAAGCCCCACAGGCGCTGCCCGCTCACTTCCGAGCGCTGGCAGGCAAAGCCATCAATGGGCCGCTTGGGATGCTCGCTAGAGGGCTTGGCCACGTCGGCTTGGATGCCCATCCAATCGCGCACGGCGGTGATTTCTCCAAAGGGCACGCCGGTTTGAGCCATGCCGAATGGGCCGGGGTTCATGCCCAGAAAGAGCACCCGCTTGGGTCCGTTGCCAAATCGTTGGAGGTAAAGTTGATGGGGTTGCCACGCATAATCCAAGGGACGATAGACTTGCGCCACCGGCGGCAAAAACTCTAAGCCCCGCAGAGCCTCGGCCAGCCTGCGGGTGGATTGGATCAATGCATTCACGCGCCGACTCTAGCCGCCGTCCCGCACTCAGGCAACCCCGGAGGCCATGCACGTCAAGCTCAGGCGACTCAAGCCAAAATGTCCCAATTCACCTAGCCGCCAAATTCCGCGGAGATTCCTTGCGTCACTGCGGATATCCATTAGAATCGAACCGTTATCCAACCCAACAACACATGGAAATCTCCGGCTCTATCCGTCAAATCCTCGCCAGCAAAGGCTCCGACGTCTCCACCACCACTCCAGAAACCCTGGTCTTTGAGGCTCTCACCCTGATGGGCGAAAAGAACATCGGGGCTCTCGTCGTCATGGAAGGCCCCACCGTGGTCGGCGTTTTTTCCGAACGCGATTACAGCCGCAAGGTCATCCTCCAGGGAAAAACCTCGCGCTCCACCCGCGTCGGCGAAATCCTCTCACGTCCGGCCATCAGCATCGCCCCGGATGATAGCATCGAGGAATGCATGGCACGCATGACTCTCAACCGCATCCGCCATTTGCCAGTCCTCGACGGCGACTCACTCGTCGGACTGGTATCCATCGGCGACGTGGTCAATTGGATCATGCGTGCCCAGCGACACGCGATCCAGCAACTCACCGGCTACCTCAGCGGCCAGTACCCGGCGTGAACGCGGGTCGCCACGGCTGATCCGTGGCAAGGCGACTGAGTTCGTCATCCCTTTTTCTCCTCGAGCAATGCTTGGAGTTCCCATGTGCGTTTGGCACGCGGGGTCCCGGGTCCGTTGTACCCTAGCAAACGAAAGGCTTTGGCAGTGAGTTTCCGTTCTGCCAACGCCGCCTCAACCGCAGTCCGGGCCTTTGCCACGTTCGCTTTGCTATCCGGCCCCTGCCAAGTGTAGCTGAGCGCCTTGCTGGCAGGCACGTCGCGCACATCGACGCGTTTGCCATCCGCACCCAGGGCACCGACCTTGCCATCGCGGTAGAGGAAGGCCATTGCCGACATCTGCATCTCGTCGCCGGATTTTTTCATGCTCAATTCGACTGGGGCAGTCATGGGAATATGCTGGCGCTGGATATGGGCAAAGAGCGTCCAAAACCCGAAACTCTGCCAACTGTTGCGGGTGAACGCAGCCCGGTAGACCGGATAGGACTTGATACTCACCTGATCATAGGGGCCCGGTTGCGGCCAACCTGCAGGCAGTGGAGCCTCGTTCACATAAGCAGGCGCAGCGGGCGCCTCCACCGCATGCATGGCGCAGCCAGGCAACAGGGCGAGCAACGGCAATAGGGGAAGTTTCATCAATGCGACAAAAGCACGGAAGCCAAAAAATGCAAGGGAAGAGGTTTTGTAGTACCGTCATCCTGGGCTCGACAGAGGGGCGCGGTAGGGCTAGGGTGGGCCATGCCCAATCCGACGATGAGCGAAGTGGCCCGGGCGGCCGGGGTATCGAAAAACACGGTAAGTTTGGCGTTGCGCGACAGCGCGAGGATATCTGCGGCCACCCGCGAGCGGATTGTGAGTCTCGCCGAGCAGATGGGCTACCGGCTCAATCCGACGG
>CAIQXC010000082.1 GCA_903875675.1 Akkermansiaceae bacterium | reverse complement strand
GCCCGATGCACCGGTAACTGCGATTTTCATGGCAGAACCTCCAGACTGGGAATGGCTGTCACAAATTGCCCGTGCCAAGACCGGATAGAAGCGAGTTGCTGTATGATTTCATCCTTCAAATTCCATGGCAGGATAACAACATAGTCCGGCTTGCACTCTGCGAGCTTTGCTTCATCCACAATCGGGATACGGCTTCCCGGCATGAATTTCCCCTGCTTGGCCGGGTTGCGATCCACCACAAAGCGGATGAGATCGGGGCGGATGCCGGCAAAGTTCATCAGAGTGTTGCCTTTGGCGGCGGCTCCATACGCGGCCACTGTTTGGCCTCGGCGCTTGGCCTCGATGAGAAAATGGACAAAGTCGTCCCTGACTTTTTCAGCGCGGGCCTGGAAGCCGGAATAATAGTCGGCGGATCGCATGCCGGCAGCCTCTTCCTGTTCGAGCAACTGGTGAACCCGCTGACTGACAGGATGGATGCCCATATCGGCACGCTCGGCAAAAACGCGAATGCTGCCGCCGTGGGTTGGGTGTTCCTCAACGTCAAAAACCCGCAAACCGTTGGCGGCAAAAATCCGCTGCACCGCTGTGAGTGAGAGATAGGAGAAGTGCTCGTGATAGATTGTATCGAACTGGTTTTTCTCTATCAGGTTTATCAAATGAGGAAACTCGAAAGTGGCGACGCCGGCGGGTTTGAGCAGGATGGCAAAGCCGGCGGCAAAATCATTGATGTCGGGCACATGGGCGAGAACATTGTTGGCCGCAATGAGGTCTGCCTGCCAGCCATTCGCAGCCAAGCGCTTTGCCAAGCCGACGCCAAAGAACTCCTCGAGGGTCTCAATGCCTTTGAGGCGAGAGGCCGCCGCAGTGCTCGCGGTTGGCTCGATGCCAAGGCAGGGAATCCCCCGTGCCTTGACGTATTGAAGCAAGTAGCCATCATTGGAAGCCACTTCTATGACGCGGCTGGCGGGCGTTAGGGCAAAGCGTTCAAGCATTGTCTGGACGTAGCTCTCGGCATGCTTCAGCCACTGGGTGGAAAAGGAGCTGAAATAGGCATACTCTTCGTTGAATAACTCCGCAGCCCGCGAGTAGGCCTCGGCTTGTACCAGCCAGCAGGCTTCGCAGATGACGACTTTGAGCGGAAACCATTTCTCCGGCCGCCGCAATGATATGGGTGTTAGATAGGCGTTGGAAGGCGGCGCGCTTCCGAGGTCGATGAGCGGCAGCGACACTTCGCATAGGCAATGGCGGCATTTCATAAGTTCATCCCCTTGAAATCCGGGCTGAGCAGCGGATGGGCGGCGTCTCGTGGCGAGAGTTCGGAGATGGCCAGAGGCCAGCGGATGGCCAGGGCCGCATCACAAGGGTTGAGGGCATCTTCCGCTTCGGGATGATAGGCGGCGGTGTGGAAATAGAGCATCTCGCAGTTGTCGGTTAGAGTCTGGAACCCGTGGGCGAATCCCTCAGGGATGGCGAGGGACTTGTGATTATCGGCACTGAGGATTTCCGCGTGCCAGTGGAGAAACGTCGGTGAGTCGGCGCGCAGATCGACAGCTACGTCAAACACTTCGCCGCGCAGGCAGGTGACGAGCTTGACCTCGGCATGCGGCGGGCGCTGGAAATGCAGGCCGCGCACCACGCCCGGCTTGAACGTTAGAGTATGGTTGATTTGGACGAACGGTTTGCCTTGGGTGATGGCGGCGAGTTCCTCCACGCAAAACAGGCGTTCTAGATAGCCGCGTGTGTCGCCCTTGGTTTGGCGATGAATGACGCTCAACCCGGCGATCGGGGTGGCCTGAAGATGGAAGCTGGAAATCACGGGCGGGGTTGGTTTTGATAGGATTCGATTTGGTCCAGAGTGGCGTGCAGCATGTCGGCACCTTGCAGCCACAGTTGGTGCCATTCGACGATGCGTGCCAAGGCGTGGTGAACCCCCCAGCGACTCGTCCAACCCAACTGATGGCGGGCGGCAAAACTATCAAGGCTGAGCCGGCCCGCCTCGTGGGGATGGCCGCCGGCCGGGTCGAGCAGCACCCGCGCATCACCACCCCACAGAGCGGCCAAATTTATGGCGAGGTCGCCGACGGTGACGTTGTCGCTGGCGTTAGGGCCGAAGTTCCATGCCTTTGCAAACTCGTGGCTGCCCTCACCTAGCAATTTGTGGCCAAGGGTTAGGTAGCCGGCCAGAGGCTCTAACACATGTTGCCAAGGCCGCACCGAATTCGGGCAGCGGATGTGGACGGGATCGTGGGCGGCGAAGGCGCGCAGGCAGTCCGGGACGATCCGGTCCAAAGCCCAGTCGCCGCCGCCAATGACGTTGCCGGATCGCGCTGTGGCAACGCGGGCCGGATGACCGTTCGGACCTTGGAAAAAGCTGGCACGATAGGCCGCTGTGACAATTTCCGCCGCGGCCTTGCTGGCGCTGTAGGGGTCGCGCCCGCCTAACGGATCATTTTCCCGGTAGGGGTGAACCCACTCGTTGTTTTGATAGACCTTGTCAGTGGTGATCGAGACGATGGCGCGGGTGTCGTCGCAGACGCGGGCTGCCTCTAGCAAATGGACGGTGCCCATGACGTTGGTCATGAAGGTGGCGGCGGGGTTCTGATAGCTTAGGCGCACCAGCGGTTGGGCGGCGAGGTGGAAGATAATTTCGGGGCGTGCGGCATGCAGTGCCTGTGTCAGGCGTGGCGCATCGGAAATGTCCGCCCGGGTATCACTGGCGAGAAGCGATTGGATAGAGGCCGCCTCAAACAAGCTCGGGCGGGTCGGCGGGTCTAACGCGTAGCCGTGGACGGTGGCACCAAGCCGGTGCAGCCACAGCGCGAGCCAGCTGCCCTTGAAGCCGGTGTGGCCGGTAAGGAAAACGGAACGTCCGAGCCAGAAGTTGGGGTTGGAGATTACCATAGTTTCCAAGGGGCGTTGCCGGAGTCCCAGAGTTGCTCTAGCAGGTTTTTATCACGCAGGGTGTCCATGGGTTGCCAGAACCCTTGGTGCTCGAAGGCCATGAGTTGGGAGCACTTGGCCAATTCCACCAGAGGCGCGCTTTCCCATGATGTGTGATCGCCTTCGATGAAATCCAGCACATTTGGTGAGAGGATGAAAAAGCCGCCGTTGATCAGGCCGCCATCGCCGCGGGGTTTTTCAGTGAAACCGGTGACGCGGGCACCCTCGGCTTGGATGGCGCCATAGCGACCGGGCGGTTGCACGGCGGTGACGGTGGCCCATTTGCCATGTGCGTGATGGAAGCGGATTTGGGCGGAGATATCGACGTCGGCGAGTCCGTCGCCATAGGTGAAACAGAACGCGGGTTCATCCCGGATATAGGAGGCGACGCGGCGGAGGCGGCCGCCGGTTAGTGTTTCGTCGCCGGTATCCACGAGGGTCACACGCCAAGGTTCGGCCTTGTGATTGTGGACCTCCATGTGATTATTTTCCATATTAAACGTCACGTCGGACATGTGCAGGAAGTAATTGGCGAAGTACTCCTTGATGTAATACCCCTTGTAGCCGCAACAGATGATAAAATCATTCACTCCATGGGTGGAATAAAGTTTCATGATATGCCAAAGGATGGGCTTCCCCCCAATCTCTATCATCGGCTTCGGCTTGAGGTGGGTCTCCTCGGAAATCCTGGTTCCCATGCCTCCTGCTAGAATAACGGCTTTCATGGTGTGGAGTCTTGGAGTCTAATGAGTCAGGACCTGCAAATCAAGAGCGAAAATAGTTGCGGTGAGGTTCGAGCTGAAAGCGCTAAAATGAAGAAGCCCCGCCGTGATCCGCCTCCTGGTATTGCAGGCGGTAGAGGTGGGCGTAGAGACTGCCTGGTTCGCTGATGAGTTCCTGATGGGAACCGCTGGCAACCAAGCGACCGTCTTGCAGAACCTGGATTTTTCGGGCGTTGCGAATGGTGGAAAACCGATGGGCGATGACAATGGTGGTGCGGCCTTGCATGAGGCAGTCGAAGGCCAGCTGGACTTTTTGCTCACTCTCGCTATCCAGCGCGGATGTCGCCTCGTCGAGCAGAAGGATCGGAGCATTTTTGAGAAAGGCGCGGGCAATGGATATGCGCTGGCGTTGGCCGCCGGATAGATTGCCGCCATTTTCGCCCACCTGGGTGTCATAGCCGTTAGGTTGTTCCATGATAAAGTCATGGGCGAAGGCGGCGCGTGCGGCTTGTTCGATTTCTTCATCGGTGGCTGCGGGGCGGGCCAACCGGATATTGTTGCGCAGGGTGTCGGCAAACAAAAACGTATCTTGGCTAACGAGTGAGATTTCGCGGCGCAGTGAGGCGGTGGTGACCCGACGGAGGTCCTGACCGTCGATTTCAATCGAGCCGCTATCGGCGCCGTAGAAGCGTTCGATGAGATTAAGGATGGTGGATTTGCCGCTGCCGGAGGGGCCGACCAAGGCAGTGACGTGGCCGCCGGGACAGTTGAGGGTTACATCGTTGATAACGGGTTGGCCGGGCCGATAGGCGAAGGACAGGTGGTTGAGGGATATCTCACCGGTGACGACTCGAAGCGGTTGGGCGTCGGCAGATTCCGGAATCGCGTAATCCGCGTCGATCACATCGTAGAGCATCTGAACGCCGACCAGCGCACTTTGCAGCGACACGTTCATCTTGGCGATGCGCTTGATAGGCTCGTAGGCAAGCAGCAATGCGGTTAGGAAGGCGAGCAACGAACTGGCATTCTGGCCGTGGACGAGGTTGCGATAGCCACCGTAGAAGACGATACAGGCGATCGCGATGCCGCCCATGGTTTCCATCAACGGGGTGGTGCGAGCGGAGACCACAGCCATTTTATTAGATCGATTTTCGACGGAGGCGATTGCCTCATCGAAGCGCCCGCTTATATGAGGTTCGAGGTTATATGACTTGATCAATTTGTTGCCGAGGATGGCCTCTTGGATGGTGGAGATGACGCGCACCGAACTGGTAAACTCGGCATTGGCAATCTTCCGGATCCGTTTGATAATGCTGCTGAGCACCAGGATGAGCGGGCCCATGATGAACAAGGCACCGCAGGACAGGCGCCAATCCAACGTGAACATGGTGATGAGCAGAGCGATGGCGGTGAAGACATCCTGTACCCGCATCATGAGCAAATTCATGACGTCGCGGGCGGCGCTGGCGGCGCGAGCCACCCGGGTGATTAAATCCCCCGTGGGAAAGTGCACGAAAAACGTCAGTGACTGGTTGAGGATATGGTTGCTCACCCGGGATTGCTGGCGGGCCACGATGTTGTTGCCGATTTTTGATAGAATCACGGTCGATCCGTATTGGCATGAACCTTTGATGAAAAATACTAGCAGAATAGCCGCTGCCACATTGAAAATTTGCAGCATCCCCGGAGCCGACCCGGTGAGAAAGTGGGTGACCGTCTCACCGAGGACCCGCAACCCGTGCTGGCCAAACGCGGTGGAATGACTGCCCATCGCTGCCGCCTGGCCGAGGGTCTCGGGCGTGCCGAAAATCGTCTCGGTGATATTTTTCATCAGGAAGGCGGTTCCGCCGGTAGCGGCCGCCGCGCAGGCCATCAAGGCAAACGCCAGCACATAGCGCGCCACGTAGAGCCGGAAATTCTCGCGCAAAACCCTGCCAATGAGGCCGCGATATGTGTCATTGGCGAGAATGCCAGGGGTGAATTTGATCATGCCGAGTGGGGATGCTGCCGCAGGCAAAGCTTGTCGCCTTGGCGGGGGGCGGTCAATTCCAATTCCCCAGCCGCTTTTACCCCGGAAAACCCGCTTGACTCGGGTTGAGGATTTCCTCGGCGGTGGCGGTGGCGGTGCCCATTTTAGCGACCACCACACCCGCCGCGCGGTTGGCCAGACTGGCTGCCTCCACCGCACTCGCCCCGCTGGCCAGCGCCGCTGTGAGGGTGGCGATGACCGTGTCGCCGGCACCGCACACGTCGAAGATCTCACGGGCCTCGGTGGCCAGTTGGTGGGCGACTTCACCTTCGCGGCTGACCGCCATCCCATCGGCCCCGAGCGTAATGACGAGCCATTTGGGCGCAAACTCGGCGTGAATGAGCCGGCAAACCTCGGCTAACGGGTAGATCTCGCCGTGGCCCGGTTCCGGCAGTCCGGCGAGTTCGAGCGCCTCGTGGCGGTTGGGTGTGAGCAGGTGGGCACCGCGCAGATTGAGGTGGCGGGCAGGCTTGGGATCGACGGCGACGAACACGCCGCGTGCTTCGGCGAGGACGAGGAGTTGATCAATCAGGGATTGGGTAACCACTCCTTTGGCATAATCGGAAATAATGAGCGCATCAGCGTTGGCCATTGCCGATTCTAACAATTCATAAATGCCCTCGGCTGCATCCAGCGCGTAGGCATGGCGTCCGGCCTCGCGGTCGATCCGGCAGAGTTGCTGGGTGCGGGCAATCACCCTTGTCTTGACGATGGTGGCCACTGCCGGGGCGACGACGCAGTGACTGATATCGATGGCCGCCTCGCCCAACATCCGGGTGAGGTGGCGGCCGGCTTCATCGTCCCCGAGCATGCCCATCAGCGAGGCCTGGCCGCCGAGCGCGGCGACGTTGAGGGCGACGTTGGCGGCACCGCCGGCGCTGTGGCTATCGCGCATCACATGCAGCACCGGCACCGGTGCCTCCGGGGAGATGCGGTTGACGTCACCCCAGATATAATGATCTAACATGGCATCTCCGATAACGAGGATACGGACGTTGCGGATGGCTTCGAGGATGGCGGATGGATTCATGGCCGTGGCGAAGTGCGATGTGGCGGGGAAGGGCATTGTAGCGGCGGTCTGCGAGCGCCGTTAGCAAAGGAGAAGTGCGTTAGGGAAGCAACTCGGGCCAGGAGGTGGCGTCGATGGCTTCGAGCCACTGGTGGAGAACGAAGGTATGGATTTCCTGAATGCGTGCGGTGTTGTTAGATGGAACGATGATTTCGTGGTGGCAGAGGCCGCGGGCCTGGCCGCCGTCGCGGCCGGCGAGCAGGACTGTGGTTAGGCCAAGACCTGCGGCAGCGTCGAAGGCCGCGATGACGTTGGCGCTGTTGCCACTGGTGGTGAAGCCGACGAGCACATCGCCGCAGCGCCCCAGGGCTTGCACGCCGCGGGCAAATACTTGCTCGTAGCCATAGTCATTGCAAATGCAGGTGATGGCCGTGGGATCGGCGTTGAGGCACAAACCGGGCAGCGCGCGGCGTTCGATGTGATAGCGTCCGACGAGCTCCTCGGCAAGGTGCAGGGCATCAGCCGCACTGCCGCCATTGCCGCAGGTGAGCAACTTGCCACCATTTAGGATGCTGGTGATGATCGCCTGGCCGGCAGCTTCGACGGCGGGTGCCAAGGTGATGCATGCGTCGAGCACGCCCCGCAGCTCGGTGAGTGAAGTTTCAAATGAAGGATGAGTCATGGAATCAAGGTTCTGGGACATCGCCGAGGCGGCGGTCGGGAAGCAGATAGTTCGTCACATAATCCCGAACAGCCCCGGCCAACGGGTGGCTGGAGCCACTCCAACCTGAATCTAGCAGGCGGCGGGTATTGGCGCAGGTATGATATTGGTATTTACCGCGGAGAGCATCGGGCATATCGATGAATTCAATGTTAGCCGGTAGTTTGAGGGAATCGAAGATAGGTGTGACGAGCTCGATCCAGGTGGCGGCGATGCCGGAGCCGATGTTATAGATGCCGACAGCGCTGGGAGTTGTTGCCAGATGCAAGGTCATCGCGACAGCGTCCTTGACGTAAAGGAAATCTCGCTGCTGCTCGCCATCGCGAAAATCAGGATGATGACTGCGGAACAGGCTGACTTTGCCGGTCTGGCGGATTTGTCCGCAGGCCTTGTGGACGACGCTGCGCATGTCGCCCTTGTGATCTTCGTTAGGCCCGAAGATATTGAAATACTTGAGGCCGATGATGTGATCCAGCCACCCGCGTTGGTGGGCGTGCAGATCAAACAAGTGCTTCGAGTAACCATACATGTTGAGCGGGCGGCAGGCGTGGAGGTGTTCCGCGCCATCGTCCATACCGGCTTCCCCGTTGCCGTAGGTGGCGGCCGAGGAGGCGTACACAAAGCGCCGCTGACCGGCCAGCGCCCACTCGGCGAGGCGGCGGGTGTAGCGGAAGTTATTGTCCATCAGGAAGTCGGCGTCCTTTTCGGTGGTTGTCGAGCAGGCACCGAGGTGGAACACCCAGCGCACAGCCGAGAGGGCCGGGGTATCCAGCTGTTCCCAGAGGTGGTCGGCATGGATGTAGTTGGCGAAGCGCAGCGGCACCAGGTTGCGCCATCTCTCGTCACTACCGAGGCGGTCGGTGAGGATGATATTGTGGCAACCGCGGCGGTTGAGTGCCCACACCAGCGCGCTGCCAATGAGCCCGGCGGCACCGGTTACCAAGATCGAGTCATTTTGCTGCATGGGAGATGGGTGAGTGGGTGGCGATCGCGCCGCTTGCCTCAGGAGTAAAGGCCGCCACTGCAATCCGGAAAAGCGAAAAATCGTCGAAATTGGGAGGCGTCTTTTCGTGACGACAGCCTGCCACGAACGACGAGGCCGCCAATCCGCTGTGGTGAGGCGACATTCCAATGGTCCGATCGGACCATTGGAATGTCGCGCCCGGGACTGACATCCGGTCCCCTTATCCAAGAAAAAAAAATTCAGAGCAACCCGCGGGCGGCGAGATTGTTGAGGCGACGGGCGATGTCTGTTAGGCCGTCGGCGGCCACTTGGTTGTAGGTACGGCCATCGCGGGTGTCGATGCCGTGGCCGGGATCGAGGTTGCGGAGAGCTTCGAGGGCGGGGTCTGCGTGGTCGAAGAGTTCGACGAATACCTGTTGCAACTGGCCGGTTTTGGCCATGGCGGTGAGCAATGCGCCGATCCAGCCGTCGTCGGTTGAGAGGCAGCCACGGGTGGTTTTGGCGGAGGCATGGAATGAGCCGAGTTCGCCGGCGGCGGCGATGCGGGCGATCAGGTCGGCATTTTCGGTGATGCTCAGGCCGGAATCTCCGCAATGGGCGGCATCGACGAGTTGCTTGAAGAACTTGGTGCCGAGGGCCTTGTTAGCGGCGCTGACAAACGCCCAGCCGCGTTCGAGGTTGGTGAACGTCTTGAACTCGCCGGGGCGGAGGAATTCAATGGTCCAGTTCTCGATGCAGGAACCGGCGAGCCCGGCCTCGTGATAGGCGCGAAGGTGGACTTTGACGTTTTGGGCGATGGCGGCCTCGAAGGCGGCACCGTCCTGGCGGGGCTGGGTGCTCATCCATTCTTCGATGGAGGTGGATGACACATTGCGTGCACCGTGGGCGATGGCCGCTTTCAGATTGGGTAACAACTGGGCGACGACGGCATCTTCGTCCGCAGGATTCATCGGATTGACGCCGCCGACCATCAGGATGAAGTCCACTTCAAGGTCGAGCGCTTTGAGGCCAGCAATGAGCTCATCAACTTGTGCCGAATCCGTGCCTGGAAAAAACGAAATTTGGACGCAGCTGGGCTTGACCGGTGAAATGGCGCATAGCTCCCTCATTCCGGCCACCACTTTGATTTCGCCCGAGGCATCGCGCGGATACTGGCCGGAGGCGTCAGGCACCAGGCCGCCGACGAAGCGCAGGTGGGTGGGCACGACGCCGAGGCGGATGTTAGGTATAAGGGGGATGTTCATGGGGGTTTATGGGTTGGTTGGTTGTATGGCTTAGTTTTGCTTAGAAAACGCCGCTGAGTTTGCGGCCGGTCCAGAAGATAGCGAGGAGTGAGACGAGGGCGGTGAGGACGCGCCAGTCGCTCCAGAGTTGGATGCGGTTTTCGAGGGGGCGAGGTTCGGGGAGGGTCTCGATTTCCTTGACCAAGGCGAGGAGTTGGCTGGGCTGGATGACCCTGCCTTTGGAGATTTTGGCCATTTCTTCGAGGACCTCGGGACGCGCCGGTTGGCCGGTTTTTTCAATTTCCACCCCTTGGGCAAAAATCGTCGTTTCCACGGGTTTGTCTTCATTGCCGGCCACCGCGGCACGGAGTTTCCAAGCCCCTGGCAGGTCCACTTTGAAGCGGCCGGAGTAGGCACCCCAGGCACTGTCGTTTTTCTGCAGCTCAAGGCGCTGGGTGCGGCCATCAGGGGAGGTGACGTCGATGGCGACATTCCCTTGTTGGAGAGGAGCGCCGTTGGGATCGAAGGCATTGGCGTTGAGGGTGATGTTGCTGCCGGGCACCGGGCGCTCGGGAGTGAAGAAGAGGCGCACGCGTTGGCCGGCTGCCATGTTGCGTTGGTAGGACATCCAGCGGGCGACTTGGCCCCAGAACCGGTAGTGATAGAGGTCTTCCACACCGCGACGCCAACGCCACGCCGAGTCGATGCCCATGAACAGGACCTTGCCGCTGCCGGCAGGCTTGGTGACGATCAAGGGGATCGGGCCAAATTTGCCGCGGCGGTTGCCGTGGACGGCCAATACCTCGGTGCCGCCCTTGGCCTTGACAACCGCTGCGTGCCAGAAGAAGCCGGGCAGGCGGCGCCAAATTTCGGGATTTTCCTCTTCGCTGTTGCCTAACATGGTGAGCAGCGACTTGCGGCCTTCGGTGGTAAGGTTGAGGGGCGCGGCGAGCGTTTCGGGCATGCCGGTTTTGTGCTCGGAATCCATCACCACGGGCAGCAGGTCGGAAAGGTCGGTATCAGCGAGAGTCGCCTGGTTTCCTTGTGGGCCGGGCAGGAAGACGACGCCGGACGCCTGATTTTCGACCAAGCCGCGGATGAGTGTGCATTGTTCCTTGGTGAGTTGACCGGTGCCGACGCCTACGTCGCCGAGGAAAATGACGTCGAACTTGGCGAGGTCTTCGAGTTTGGAAGGAAACTCGGTGATGAAATTCTTGCCGGTGGCGGGTCCGAGTTGGGGGTGGAGCAGCAGGCAGGTGAGTTCGACGCCGGGGTCGCGGCTGAGGGCGTTGTGGAGGAAGCGGTATTCCCAGCGGGGCAGGGTTTCGACGACGAGCACGCGAATCCGCTCGGGGCGGCCGGCAATGTTGAATTTGCTAGAATTATTTGAAGCGGTCACCTCGCCCTCGG
>CAIQXC010000081.1 GCA_903875675.1 Akkermansiaceae bacterium | reverse complement strand
TAGGATTTCATGCCAAACCTCACCGGGCAGATACATGCAGCGGCAGTCCGAAGACTGCCGCTGCGAAAACTAAAATCGGGTCTGAAATGGCTATTTCTTATCAATAGTCATTTCATTTTCCACTTTGTCCACGCCGTGAATGTCACCGGCCAGATTCGTGACTTGCTTCTTCTCGGCGGCGCTCCCGGCCACACCGCTTACCGTCACAACGCCGTCCCGTGTCTCGACTTTCGTGTTGATTGCGCTGGTTGACAGATGGACCAGCAGGGCAGCTTTCACCAATGCGGTGATTGACGCGTCATCGATTTTTTCGCTCAGGGTCCGATGAGGTTCCACCGGTGTTTTCGAAATTGTCATTTCGTTCTTTACTAATTTGACACCTGCCACATCTCTAGCGTACGCGGCTGCCAGATCCTTCTCGACTCTGTCGGAGGCCTCTCCGCTCAGGGTGACTGTCCCATCGACGGCCATCACCGTGGTGGTGGAAGCATGTACGTTACGATGGAACAACAGCGCGGTTTCCACCTTGAGGCGCAGCCATCTGTCGGCATTGTCGATCGTAGTTTCCCCTTTCAGGACAATCTGGTTGTCCACGCTCTTCACACCTGGAAGCCCCCCCACTGTGTCCGCAGCCAACGACTTATGGTATCCCTCTTTCACCGTACCTGTGAGGGTTACCACGCCACTCTTAGATGTAGTTTGAATCGAGTCATCCTTGAGGTAAGTCTTATAGACATAGGAGTTGGCTGCGGCAGATTCAATTCGGTCATCCGTTTCGGATGCGCGCATGGATACACCGGTGAGAAGAAGCGAGCTTGTTGCTGCGAACAGCACGGACGGACACAATGACTTTATTTTCATAATATTTCGATTTGGTGGTTGAGCGATTGTATGTCAACCGCCTTAAGAGTGGGGCTTGATCCGGGTATTTGCTATGGGGTGTTCACCTGCCGCCCAGGGATGGTCAAGCTGCGTCAAAGCGGTAACAGTCATCGTCCGGGAGCTGAGCGCCTCGACAAGCCAGCCGGTTTGGAGAATGAAACAATGTTTACGATGCGTTCGGTGATGAGCGGAGCTTTGAGCAGAGCAACGGCCGCATCGACCGAAAACTCCAGCCGAACGGCGAGGTTTTCTGCCGCTACTTCTTCTACACCCAGCGCTCCGACGACAAGGTGGTCCCACAGCAAACGCCTGCTCCAGCAAATCCGGGCGCTCGCGCTGCACCGCGTGAATGTTCAGGGGCTGTCCGGTTGCCGCTTGGGAGCGGATCCATTGGGTGATGTCCATGGTGGGTCTGCGCCCGGTACCTTGATGGCTTGGAGGATTGGCTACGAGCCCGGACAGCCCGACCTCGCACTGTGCCACCGGTCGAAAATTCATTTCCGGGTTCAGCCCCAGAAGCAATGTTCCTTGTCCTCGTCCACCAGGGCCAGGAATTCCTCGAAAATCAGGGCCTCGGGCTGCAACTGGTAGGCATGCCACTTGCGGTCGGCTGGTTGCCAGTAAATCTTCCAGCGGCCGGTGCCGCGCACGTAGGTTGCCTTGGCGACCGCTCCCTCAATGATCGTGCCGGGCTCGTGCCCAGACCGGCGGATTTCGAAAATGACGACGCTTTGGCCATCTACCCGGAATCCGATGTCGAATTCCGCGCGGATATTCTCTGGGGGCCGCCGGGTTTCGAGAAAGTCTGCCAGCGCTCCTTGGATACGGGCTGCCTCAATTTCGGTGAAGGCCATGGTCAGTCGGCGGCAGGTGGAAGTTCATGTTGGCTTTGGATACGTCGCAATGCTGGCAAAATTCGCAGGGATTTGGGCGCCCCCAGCAGCAGGACCCGGCACAGATTCCAGCCCAAGCCATGAGCATCCGCAAGCCTTTGTCCAATTCATGTCCAATTCATGTCCAATTCACCCGGCCCGAGCCGCCGAATTAGAGTCCGAGTTATCGTGGCTTATTCCAGCAATCTCAGCGCCGGGCTGCCGTCGGCCATGACGAGACCCAGGCGCTCCCGCAAATAGCCTTCCATCGCCTTGCACACCTTGATCTTGAGGAGGCCGCTGCGCATCGCGTAGTCGCGCTCCACGGCCTTGCGCTGGCCTTCGCTCAGATCATGGTGGGCGCGAACCTGCAGCGTGATCCATCGATTCCAATCCACGTCCTCCTGCGGCGGTTCAGCCTGCTCCCGGCTCCATTCCACCTCGGCAATCCGGCTCAAGGTAAAATCCCGAAACTCACCGTTGGTTTCGCACCATGCCCTCACACATGCCAGCGACCTCCGTTGTGACCCAGCGCCTGCGGCATCAACCACCGCCATTCTTCCTTGCCGCTGTTGACGCTGGCATACTTCACTTTGATCCGAAACCCATTGAATATCGCCAAAAACACCCTGCGCTCGACATCGGCACTGGCCTCGCGCGCCGGCATATTTAGCAGCGCCACGTACCCGCTGTCCTCGACTGCCTCGTCGCTATAGGTACAGGCGCTCCTCGTGTCGCCGCCCAGAAATCTAGCCACCGCCTCATCCAGCCGCGGCCGGGTCATCAAACGCTTCATCTCAGCTACCGGCTCGTAGCGTTTTTGTCGCAGGTTGTACACAAATGCATCCGGGTTCATCTCCAAATACCGCTGGAGGTCCAACGACGCCTGCGCCATTGAAATCCCGAACAAGCCCACCAAATCATTCCGGTTCACGATGCCCTTCCACCATGCACACCTCCATCTTGCTGCGTGACACGTTCCTCCCATTGTGCTAGGCCACTGCCAGCCTTCCTTGCCAAACCTGGTTTTCGGGATACGCCCCCCCCCCGATCCGACCAAGGGCGGCAGCGTCGCGGGGGATCAGGCCGGGGTGTCGGAAGTCCAATCACGGAAGCGGCGTCATGCCGCAGGCTGCTGCTGAGAGCGCCTCGTTCCGAGGTCAATTCGTTCGGCTTCACGACCTGCGCCTGGCCTTGCAAAAAAAATACTCAACCTTCCCCTTGAATTGTCTCCGATGCGCACCTAATGTGTTCGCATGAACTCTCCTTCAGACACTCCGTCGGATAGTCAGCCTACCTCCCCGACACGCCTGCTTTTCCTCCAGCGCCTAAACGCGCTGCCCATCAAGCCCACCGCCCACGAGTATTACGTCCAATGGGCAGAAGCCTGGACCAAGGTCCGTGGCAATCGCTCCGCCGACTCCACCACCGCCTTCTTCGACGCCCTGGGCCGCTCCACCCACCTTTTCGACTGGCAATTCCGTGGGGAGCGCTGGCATCCTGCCGGCTGTGTGGGGCATCCTGCCGCACACTCTTCCGCCATAACTCAGCCAATTCGCTTTCATCCTGGCCCATGACATTCTCGCCTTGTCGTGGGCCTCTGCCTACGACTGGCAAGGCCTTGCCGATCAAGCCCGTAACCTGCCATCCGACCAGCGTACCCACGACCCATCGTAGAATATACTGTTGTGCGCCGAGCAAAGCAAGGCGCTTCTTGTCAGATGAAAGATCTGATGTTTCAAAACCTAGCCAGTAGAAACTACCGAGTGTTGCAGACATGACAGCT
>CAIQXC010000080.1 GCA_903875675.1 Akkermansiaceae bacterium | reverse complement strand
TCTCATGGGCTGTGGGCAAGATGCCCACTCTCCTTGAAGGGGACACTCGCCAGCAAGCTGGCTTGGCCACGCAGTGGCGAGCCAGCGCCCTCAAGGAGAGGTGGCGTCCCGCCGCCATTCGCCCATGCGCGGAGCAAAGACAGTCGTCTGGCGGCCTCTTTTGCTCATCTCATGGGCTGTGGGCAAGATGCCCACTCTCCTTGAAGTGGGGCAAGATGCCCACTCTCCTTGAAGGGGACACTCGCCAGCAAGCTGGCCGCCTTTTTCCTGCCTGGCTTCCGCTCTGCCTAATTGAACCGTATTGGGCTGGAAGCCCGTCTTCCATGACAGGCCGGATGCCTATCCTCCGGCTTTCTTGCGCAACCCGACCATCGCCCCGGCCAACAGGCAGAGGATGATCGCGAGACAGGAAAACCCGCTGGCGTCGCGCTTGAGGCGCAAGGTGATGGCCATCGGGCGCTTGCCATCGACCTGGACGCTGCGGCCGAACGAGAAGGCGGTGCCGCGTTCGGGCAGGGTGACGTCGAGGGCGAGAGGAGCGGGTTCGGCGGCGAGTTGTTGGGAAACCAAGCGGTTGGCAATCTCCATGAGCGCGCCATTCTCATCGGCAGTGTTGCCTTCTAGCAAATGATCGTACTGCTTGGGATCGAAGTTTTGTTTGCCCTGCATCAATGGATTGGCGGCTGCCGCACGCTCAAACTGCGCGTTGTCGCCTGCCGGTGCTGACAATCGGTTGTCCATCACCACGCGCTGGCGGCGGGTGTTGAGACCGAGCACCGCTTGCTGGGTCTTGGTCTTGTATTGCAATACCCGCGCGTCTTCGTTAGCCGCCTCGTCGAGCTGGTTGCTGCGCACCACGTTGCCAAGCGCTTGGCTGGCTTTTTCCTGGTCGCCTTGCTGCAAGTACGAGTTGGCTTGGGCCAGCATGGCAGAGGCTCGCTGGGAATCGCTCCTGCGCTTGCCGACCGAGAACATCTGATAGTCCTCAAGCCGGAACGTGCCTAACACATCTTGCTGTTTTAAATCGAAATCGCCGCCGTGCTCAGCCATGTGCCAGCCTTCCGGCACCAGCACCCGCCATGTTAGATTCTCCATTGGCACATTGAGTACTGGTCCTTCCAAGCGGGTGGGCTTGCCGGTGCCGGCGGAATAGACAAAGCGCAGGGTGGCGGGTTTGCCGGCCTCCGGCGCAGGAAACACATAGAACAACCACTCGTCATTCTCACGGACCAAGGTGGCCCCTTCATCATTGACTAACACATTGAACAATTCGGCACCCTTGGGCAGTTGCAAACGCAGACGGCCCTTGGCGACCACTTCCATCTTCAAATCCACCGCCGTGAGAGATTCGCCGCCCGGCGCCAACAATGTTGTTAGAGAACCCGAAGCCACCCGCAAGCGCTGCAAATCCGCCAGGTCCAGCCGCTTCAGCACCACCGGCAGCGGCCCTTCGGGATCGGCCACCCGGAACGCCATCAGCGGTGCCAGCGTGCCGGCATTCTGGCCGAGGGTCGATTGCACGACCGCCCAATCCGCCCGCTGCCAGCCGCGTGGCAAACTGCCGACCTCCAATTCGAGGCGCCCGGCCGTTCGCAGCGCGATGAAATACGCCGCTTGGCGGACCTGCTCCAAACCTAACGGTTCAAGCTGTTCGGTGCCGTCGTCTTTGCTGTGGCGTTGATATTCGAGTTCGACGCGGGTTTCGCCGGCCACCCCGCGTTGGAAGCGAATTTCCCACAACCCCTCCTGCCCTTCCACGGCCACTAAATCCGCCACCGCCGGTCCACTCGCCCGCACCGTGGCCGCCGCCGCCGCGTCGAGCCCGGGAATGCGTACCCGCAAGGCCTTGAGGGCGGCATTATCTATCCGATAGTTAAGAACCACGCGGCTGAGCATCTGCCCCTCGCGCAAGGTCGCCTCATGAAACACCTGGGCCGTCACCCACGGATCAAGTTTCCCAATGGCGAGGCTCAGCGCCCAATCACTTTGGAGCAGGCGATAGGCCAGCGCTCCCGGGCGGGAGGCGGCCAGGGCACTGGCCTTGGGCAGTTCGACGAGCTCGCGGGGGTCGGCTTGGGAGACGTTGCTGCGGTTGACGGCGCGCACCTGCATGCCGCGCTCCGGCACCACCGTGAGAACGCCGGTTTCGCGTGCCGCATCCAGCACCGTGAGGCGCGGGGCCACCCACGCCGCTTGGGCACCGGGCGGCGGGCCGGTTAGAGTAAGGTTAAAGTCGCGCTTGCCGAGCGTCTTGCCAGTGAGGTGGAGGGTGAGAATGCGTTTGCCCGCAGTCTTGGTCTCGGTCCAGTGGCTGAGGCCCTCGCCGGTGGCACTTTCGATTTCCAGACCCTCGGGCACCTCCAGCGCCAACCGGAAGACCCCGGAGCGGCTGATCGTGACGGAGAGATCGGTGCTTACTAACAAGCGATCCTCACCCAGCGACACCAATTCCCACGACTCCGCCCGCAACTCAGGTGCCACCGCGGTGACTTTCACCCGGGCTTTCACCTCACCGCTGCCGTAGCGGAAGGCGTGCTGCAAGGTGACCAGAGGCTGACCATCCTTGTCGCGGGGCAACAATTTGCCATTAAAATCCTCCGGATTCACCCGCGAGAGCCCGTCACCATCCACGCGTTCGGGTTGGGCGTCGTCGCCGAAGGCCAAGCCCAAAAAACCGATCTCGCCGGCGGCTCCGGCGACCCGCAGCGGTTCGAGTTCCAATTCGAGCGGCAGAGCCCCGGCACCACGCTGGGTTTCGATGGTTAGAGCAAACGCCTCGGCCTGGGCCGGCTCGATGGCCACCCGCAACTCACGAGTGCCCGGATCAAAGCGCCACGAGCCCACCGGTCCATCGGCCACATCGCTCACGGTGAAGCCGTCGGGCACTTTCATCAGCAAGGCCGACAATCGTCCCTGGGCCGGCCTCAGCGCAACCCGGTGGCGGCCATTGACCACCCCTGGTCCCGGCAAAAACAGGTTCGACACCTCGGCGAAAAACCGGGTTTCCTCGGCGCTCACGTCGCGTTGTTTGGCGCGGGCCTGGATGCTCACAGGCTCGGCCGGACCGAGCACCAGCAAGGCCCCGCTGGCGGTTGCGGCCAGGCCGTCGATGGCCTTGATCCTCGCGGCATTCGGCGAGAAAAACTCCCATCCTGGCTGGTCCCAGCGCACCGTCACCTGGCGCATCGCCGCCGGTCCGCCGGGCAGCGTCCAGCCCTTCACCGGATCTGCTAGAGGCATCTCAAACACCGCCTTGCCGGTCAATCGACCAGCCGCCTCCGTGACGATGAAATACGCATCCGCCCCGTCTAACGGCGCTTTGATCACCCGCAAGCCCGTGCCCTCAAAGCCACTGAGTACTGCCGGTGGCCGCAGCAACAGGAAGCGCTCGCCGACCTGGCCGCGCAGCGTCACCTCGACCGTGCCGCGCAGGCGCCCTTCGTGGATTTGCCAATCGTGGATCATCGACTCCGCCAACTTCACTCCCGGGATTTCCGCCGCTCGCGTGGCGGTTGGCAACAGACATGTTAGCATCAACATGACCGCCGCTGCCTGCACCACCGGCGGCTTGCGCCAACTCCGGCAAAGTTGCCATGCCTGCGGCAACCACCAGCAGCCGGCCGCCGCCGCCACCATCAGGAAAAACACTGGCGCGCCACCATGCGCCGCCAACGCCCCAGCACCAAGCAGCGCCAACCCACAGGACTTCCACCAGCCGTCCTTGGCCACCCAGCCGCGCAATAGCACCCCCATACCTAGCAATCCGCCCAGCCACACGCTCCAACCCGTCGCCGCCCGCCACGGCACCACGTTGCCCAGATGCACCGCCACCTCACCTCCTGCCGCCACCACCGGCGCGGCATACTCCAGCATCTTGGCATTGCCGCTCATCGAATTGAGCGCTTCCACTCCCATCCCCAGCGCGGCAATGATCAACAACAGCCCGCAAGCCAACGAAAGCCCTTTGCTCAAACGGCTGGGCGTGCCCCTGCCACAACCTAACGCCGCCACGCCTAGCAATATCAGAGCGGCCGCCCCGCCCCGCCGCCGCTTGATCCAACGATAACCATCCTCGGCGAGTGCCGGGCGCACCAACTCGGCACTGCCGCCACGGGGCACCAACTGGCGGCCCTCGTCGCCTGAGATGCCCCACTCGCCAATGACCACCGGCACGGCTAGCCGAGGGGCAGTTAGATCGACGCGCTGAGGATTGCCAGACCTGGCTCCATAACGGATTGCGACTTCCACCGCCTGCTTCGGATCGGTGCGGGCGGGCAGTGGCACGAGCGTTTCGGTGCCGTCCTGGCGGGCATTGACCGCCTCCCCATCGACCTTTGCCTCCCACAACACACCGCCGGCAGGCAGGTTCATCCGCAGCGTGTTGCGACCACGTGATTTCACAAAAAACCGGGCATCGGTGACCCACTCGCCATCGCGCGACACCTGGCTGCTGAGCTTGAGGAAATCGACAACTTGCTCGGCGGTTTCACCGGGCGAGAACCACTTGATTTTGGTGCCAATTTTAAACTCACGGCCGGTGTATTGCCAGGCCGCCAGAGTGGGGGCACTGCTGAGCAGGCGGAACTCGCCGGGCAACTCGCTGGGGTCGATGACTAACAACGGCCCCTCGCTCCCGGCCACCTCGAAGTTCACTTGCAGCGGGCTGACGATTTGGACGTAGCCGCGCTCGCCCTGCACTCCTAACGGGCGCACCTCGCCCGGTGACAACTCACCACCTTGCGGATTCATCGGTTGCTCGAAGGTGATCAAGACAGTGCCAGCACCTAACACAGGGCGCGATAGCGGCACCACCAACGTGTTAGCCTCCTTGCGCCAATCGCGGCCCACGTTCTGGCCGATCACATCGATATTGCCGGCATCCGGCGGCACGGCAATTTTCCATTCGGTGGCAGGTGCGCCGACCACGAAATAATTGATGAGGACGCTGCCATAGGATGCGCCCGGTTTGAGCGAGTAGAGGTGGAATACGTCGGCCTGCACGCTTTGGCCGAGCGCCTCGACGGTTAGACCCACCGTCCATGCGCCTTCACGCAAGCGGAACGACTGCTGCAAGCCGGGGGGCTTCTTCGGGAAAAACGTGATAGGCACCTCGGCCACACCGGTGGTCTTGCCGGCGGCGAGGCGATAACCTGCGGCGGCCACTGCGCCGACGTAGCCGCGGCGCGACTTCACTCCGGGAAACCCGAGCGGAGCGAGGTCCCATGCGCCGGCCTTGGCTGCCGCGTTTTTCTCCAGCCGCAAACTCAGCAACTGGCGGCCCGTGACCGCCTGTTTGAAGATCACCTTGAGGCGGCGCATGCCGTCCTTCGTCTCACTGGCCAGCACATAATCAGCCACCGCCGCGCCGCTGGCCGCCGCCACCGCGTGATCGGCCGGAATGTCCAACTCCCACTCACGCAGCGGGGCTTCACGGATGTCCAACTCAATTTCGGCAAACACCCGCCGGTCGGTCTCGGCGAGTTCATACACCGTCGTCTCGGTCACCGAAACTTCCGGCATCACTTGGTCCGCCTGTATCGCATAACTGTAATCCGCCGCAGGAAACCGATAGGCAAACACCTGCCGCAACTTCTCATCCACTCCGCCGGGATATTGCCCCGGTGCTAACTGAATCAAGCCCTTGGCCTCTGTCACTTCTATCCTAACAGCCCCGTCGTTAGCAACGCGCAACCAGCCGCTATGGCGCAGCACGCCCACCGGTGCCATCCGCAATGCCGCAGTGCGCAGGGGAAAGCCGCCCAGTGCCGCTTGCGACTCGATGACCACGCGGCCCGTGCCCTCGATCGGCTGGTTCAACTTGATTTCGAGTCGGCGCGCGCCCTTATCGTCCTTCACCGTCCAACCCAACACCGTCTCCCCGGATACCGAAAGGACCTCGCCCGGGCCGTCGAGAGTGAGCGCCAATTCCGCCAGTTTGCCTTGCAGAACGCGCAGATCGAGCACCGTGAGTTGCCTCAGCAAGCCGCTGCCGACCCGCACGTCGGTGGTTTCCGTGCTGGAAAAAAACAATGCGCCATCCACCACGGCGTCGGCCACCCGCCATGCCATGGCCGCCGCACCGCTGGCCGGCAGGAAGCCGCTCCACAGGTCGCCGGACGGCTCCGGCACCACCGGCAGGCTGCGGTTGAATTCCACACCCTTGCCCAAGCCTTCGAGCTGAAGCGGCACGACCACACCAGCGGGCAACCTGAAATTGAGCATCCGCCAATCGCCCTTGCGGGTCACCGGCACGTCAAAATCCACCGCCACCGGCAACTCACCGGCATGCTCCGCCACCAAGTCATACACATAACTGTCCTTGACCGGCCGCAGCACCACATGCCAACCGTCGCCGGCCACCCCGCCCGCCAATGCCACGCCGTCAAACAATTCGAGCGCCGAGCCCTCCGCCGCCGATCGCACCTGACCGGTTAGGTGAAACGACACACTGTTGCCGTCCTCCGCCGGCTTGCCAGTCAAACGCACATCGATCAATTCAAGTCCGCGTGCGCCAGAGCCACCCGGTGCCACCTGCACCTCCACCGCCGCCGCGCCCGATCCGACGAATTTGTGAGCGTCGGCTGGTTCCACGGGACGCAGGCCATCCGCTTTGGTCACCTGCAGCGCCACACCCGGATCCGCCGTGATGGCCAAATCAAGCGCCAGACTGGTGGCCGTGCCCGGCGTCGGCAACACCAACGTCGCCGCCCCGCCACCACCACCGGCAAAAACCGAGCGTGTTTTGACCAGCACCTTCAACTCCACCGGCAATTTCACATCTTTGGCCTCGGACAGTGCTGGGCGCAGATCCAGAAAGCGTGCTCCGCCGGCATCCACCCGCAGCGACCAATCGCGCAAGCCTTCACCAGTGACCGCCGTCACCTCCCCCACCCCGCTCAATCCTAACGACAGCACCTCGGGCCGCCCCTGGAGCACCCGGAACGCCAGTTGCTGATCACTGGTCACATCCGCCAATCCAACCCGCGCCGTCACCTCCGCACTGGCCGCAAAAAATAGCGGTGCCTCCTTGACGGCCGGCTGCCATGGCATCAGCACCAGTGGCTCCTTCACTTCCTGGCAAAATCCGAGCGGGGCGAGTAGCAGTGTTAGATATAGGATCGTTTTCATATAAGAGGGTATCTGGTGAGTATTCGTGGAAGTGCGTCGCGGCGGCGATCTGTGACCATCACTGCCCATGATTGGCTTGTAGCGGCGGTCTAGATC
>CAIQXC010000079.1 GCA_903875675.1 Akkermansiaceae bacterium | reverse complement strand
GCGACATTCCGTAGGTCCGATCGGACCAGCAAAATGTCGCGTAAGGAGGACGTGCCTCTGTCGGGTGAGAATTTCATCCCGGAGGTATGGCAGTCGTTAGTCCGAGGAGGGCGTCCCAGTCGTCGTCGCAGTCCGGGCTTGCGCCGGGCTGCAAACCGGTTGATACTGGCCAGCATGTTCACGCCGAAGTGGAAAAAGGATGCCAAACTGCTCGCCAAGGGTGCGCTGAAATTTGTTCATTACAAACGCGATTTGCTCAAACCGGAGCGGGTGGAGGAGATTCGTTCGCGGCGGCAGGATGTGCTGGCGGCCATCCAAGCGGATGATCGCAGCCAATTTGACGAGGCATCCAAGCAATTGCGAGCCGTCTGTGAGAACGCCCTGCCGCACGAAAAGCCCCTCACTTGGTTCGAGGAAAACGTCGAGGTGATCTTTGTCGCCGTCGTCATCGCGCTGGGACTGCGGGCCTACTACCTCCAGCCGTTCCGCATCCCCACCGGCTCAATGATGCCCACCCTCAATGGCATCATCGGCAAAAAGGCCCCCGAAGCCACCTGGCCCAGCCTGCCCGTCCGCCTCGGACAGCAATTCCTGCGCGGCCGCTCATATGTGAAAATCATCAATGACCGGGACCGTCAGATCCGCTTTATCGATAATCGCAGGCCTGACCTCGCCGACTACCAATGGCTGCATTTTTTCAGTCGTTCACAGCTCCGGTTCACCAATTCCGACCCGCTGCTGTTGCCGGCTCCTGTCACCCAAATGATGGAAATCGGCCTCGCTGAGGCGCTCCAGACTGCCCACGCCAACAACGGTGTCCTGAAAAAGGGCACTGTCCTTTGCGAGGGTTACATCGATAGCGGCGACTTGGTGTTGGTTGACAAGTTTTCCTATCACTTCCGCAAGCCCAAGCGCGGCGAGGTGTTTGTCTTCGATACCATTGACATCCGTGGCATCCATCAAGCCGCCGGTGATCAGGCCGCCGGCTCCCATTACATCAAACGCCTGTGCGGCGTGCCCGGCGACCAGTTATCCGTGAGCTCCCCGTTTCTTTTGAACCATGGCAAAATCGTCCAGGAGCCCGGCATCCAGCGCGTGAGCCAAGCGCAAGGACTCTACTCCATGAACCCGAACGGTTATGGTCTGGCCGATCCCCGTTATGGCCAGGACGATCCCCCCCCACGCCGCCGCTATCCCTATGTCTCCAAGCCCGGCGATGTCTTGGAGCTCGCCGACCACGCCCCTCCCGGTATGCGAGAATATGCCGCCCTCGGAGATAACACCGGCAATTCGCTCGACTCCCGCTATTGGGGAACGGTCAAGGAATTTAACCTCGTCGGCCCGGCTCTCATCTCGCTGTGGCCCTTCGTTACCGGCACCAATCTTGAAATCGGTGCTGGAGATTTCTCCGTCGGCCACTGGGGCTTGATCCGCTGACGCCCGTGTCCGCCGCCTCCGATATCACCCGGCGGGCGAAGTCAAATCTGGCCTTCGCCCTCAATATCCTGCCCAAAGAGCGGCGCGATGACGCGGTCGTCTTCTACGCATTCTGCCGCTCCATGGATGATCTGGCAGATGCGCCGGACTTGCCGCTGGACCAGCGCCGGGCGGCCTTGGATGCTTGGAAAACCGGCTTGTGCAATGGGTTTGCCGAGCCGGACGAATTTCAACAGGAGTTTCTCGGCCTGTGTGAGCGCCACCAACTCCCAATCCCACTGCTCCTCGCCATCATCGATGGCTGCCTGATGGACCTGCGTCCCCAGCGCTTTCAAACATGGGATGATCTGACAAAATACATCTGGCAGGTCGCCGGAGCCGTGGGTCTGGTATCCATCCGTTTGTTCGGTTGCTCGGATCCAGCCTCCGAACACTACGCCGTTACCCTCGGCCAAGCCCTGCAACTCACTAATATCCTGCGCGACATCCACGAAGATCTCGCTAACGGCTCCCGCATCTATCTGCCAATCGACGATCTGGCCCGCTTCAACTACACCGAGGCCGACCTGCAGGGCCACGTCTGCGACGAGCGTTTCTTGGCGCTGATGGCCTATCAGGCCGAACGAGCCGACGCGCTGTTTCACGAGGCCGCCGCCTGTCTGCCCGCTGCCGATCGTGCCGCATTGCTGCCAGCGCGCATCATGGCCGGGATCTATCAAGTATTGCTGCACCAGATGCGTGATGGTGGGTTCCGTGTTTTTGAAACGCGTTACCGGGTGTCCAAGGCGCGCAAGCTGGCGATTCTCTCCAAGTATCTGTTTGGCTGAGTTCTTGCTTGAATTCGGGCACCAGACGGCTTGAATGGTCGGCGTGAACCGCTGGCCATTGCTTCTGCCGCTCCTCGTGCTCGGTGCCTGTGCCACCACCAAGCAACCCTTGGTGGTCAAGCAGTTCAGGATGCTCAATCAGCAAACCGACGCCGTCGAAGACCCCATGGTCCGCGGGGAAAAACAACGCCGCTTGCACGGGGCTGTCAGCATGGCCGAGCGTGCCAACCGTCTCGGCACCTATTACACCATCCTTTGGAATACGCCTCCGGCAAGCCCTGCCGGCGAGGTCGAGGTGCTCTTTGAATTCCAGCAAGGTGCCACTGCCAGCTTGGTCAAACGCCTCGTTCAGCGTTTTCCCGCCACCCAGACGTCCGGTAAAGTCGAATTTTCCATCATCGGCAAGGACTACCTCAAAAATGGCCGTGTGCTGGCATGGCAAGCGACCCTCAGCCGCGGGGGGCGGGTCGTCGCCACTAAAAAATCCCTCCTCTGGCAGTGATTTCTGCGGTGGCGGCCGCAGGAGTTTGAGCCCACCCGGGTGTTTCCAGCCATCCTTGTCATGAGGTCAAGGGCTCCAATCCTGCAAAAATTGCAGGAATCTATACGGCCTTGCCGGGGTGGGGATTTGACGGTAGGGTTCTCAAGATTGTTGTCACAAAACCAAAGACGCTTTTTTCGATATGAAAACCAACGAGAGTCAACCAATCAGCCAGCCGGTGCTCTCCCGCCATAGGCATTCGTTGCGGAATGGAATCTTCCCCATCATCGTGGGTCTCCTTGGCTTGGCCGCCATGACGCCACTGGCCTCCGGCGGCCAGCAATTGCGTGGCCACGTGCCAGCCTCCGTGGCGGCCCTGCAACCCGTCGAGCATCTGCCCGCCGCCCAGCACCTGAAGTTGGCCATTGGCCTGCCACCGCGCAATCCGGATGGTCTCACCCGGTTGCTCGCAGACATTTATGATCCGGCCAGCCCGAACTACCGCCATTTTCTCACACCGGGGCAGTTCGCGGAGCAGTTTGGGCCAACCGTGCAGGACTATGCGGCGCTTGCCGAATTCGCTGCGGCCAACGGTCTGTCGGTGACCGCGACCCATCCGAATCGCTTGGTCTTGGATGTGGACGGCACTGCCGCAGATGTTGAAGCGGCTTTCCATCTGACGCTGCGGACCTATCAGCACCCGAAGGAATCGCGGACGTTCTTCGCTCCGGACGCCGAACCCACACTCGATCTGGCCACCCCCGTTCTGCATATCAGCGGCCTCGACAATTTTTCGCTGCCACATCCTAACCACAAAATCAAGCCCCTTGGTGCCACAGCTAGTGCCACGCCCAATGCCGGATCCGCCCCGGGTGGTGCCTATGGCGGCAACGACTTCCGTGCCGCCTACGTGCCAGGAACGGCGCTCACTGGTGCCGGCCAGAGCGTTGGTTTGTTGCAGTTTGACGGCTACTACGCGAGTGACATCACGGCCTACAAGACGCAGTTCGGCTTGCCTGACGTGCCGCTGGTCAACGTTTCGGTTCTTGGTGGCGTGAGCACTCCGGGCTCCGGTAATAGCGAGGTATGCCTCGATATCGAGATGGTTTTGTCGATGGCCCCGGGTATCTCAACCCTTTATGTTTACGAGGCACCCAATGGCGCCCCGTGGTCAAGCCTGCTCAGCAAAATGGCCACTGACAATCTAGCGAAGCAGCTGAGTTGCTCGTGGGGCGGCGGCGGTCCGGATGCAACCTCCGAAACCATCTTCAAACAAATGGCCACCCAAGGGCAGTCGTTTTTCAATGCCACCGGCGACACGGATGCCTTCACCACCTCGATTTCCTTTCCATCGGATAGCCCTAACATCACGCAGGTCGGTGCCACGACTCTAACTACCACCGGGGCGGGTGGCTCGTACGTCTCGGAAACCGTCTGGAACTGGGGCGGCGGTGTCGGCAGCAGTGGCGGCAGCAGCACCTACTATGCCATACCCAGCTGGCAGGCCAGCACCAGCATGGCCACTAACCAAGGCTCCATCACCAAGCGCAATGTGCCTGATGTAGCACTAGTCGGAGATAGTATATATGTCCGCTATAACAATGGTAGCTCCGGATCCTTCGGCGGCACCAGCTGTTCCGCCCCCTTGTGGGCCGGCTTCACCGCCCTAATCAACCAACAGGCCATTGCCAACGGCCGTTCTCCCGTCGGCAATATCAACACAGCCATCTATGCGCTTGGCAATGGTGCGAGTTACTCATCGACGTTTCATGACACAACAACTGGCAATAACTTCAGCAGCACCAGCACCAGCAAATTTTCCGCCGTTGCCGGGTACGACCTGTGCACCGGCTGGGGAACCCCTGTCGGTACTGCCCTGATCAATGCCTTGGCCGGCACACCTGAGTACTTGCAAGTGTCCATGCCCGCGTTTGCTCCAAGCGGCCCGGTGGGCGGCCCGTTCAGCCCGCTGTCAGTGACTTGTACCCTGACGAACACCGGTCCTGCGGCCCTCAACTGGTCTGCTGCCAGCCCCCAAACCTGGACGAGTCTTTCTGCCGCCAGCGGGACCCTTCCGGCGGGTGGCAGCACCAGTCTCACTTGGTCCGTCAACAGTGGCACCAATGTTCTCACAGCTGGCATATATCCCGGAACGCTGACTATCACAGATCTGGGCACCGGTCTCGGCCTGGGCCAATCCCTCAGCCTAACCATCACCGGCCCGCCCGCCAATCTCGTCGCCAGCCCAGGCAATAACGCCGCCAAGCTCACTTGGAGCGCAGCAGGTGGTGCCACCTCCTACAATGTGAAACGCTCACAGGTCACTGGCGGGCCCTATGTGACGGTTGGCACCAGCACCAACACGAGTTATACAGATGCAACGGTCACGAATGGAATCAGTTACTTCTACGTCGTGTCCGCCACCAATGGAGCGGTGGAAAGTGCCGACTCCGGCGAGGCGAGCGTTGTTCCCGCAGCCTTGTCATCCACCACAACGCTGACGTCATCGCTCGGCAGCGGTGGTCCTTATGGCAGCGCTGTGACCTTTAGCGCCACCGTGGCGGGTGCCGGCGCTACGGCCACTGGCACGGTGACTTTCAAGGATGGATCTAACGTGCTTGGCAGTGCCACCCTCAACGCTGCAGGCCTTGCAACCTTCACCACCAGTGCACTCGCCGTGGGAAGTCATGTGCTTAGCGCCGGGTTCCCGGGAGATGTTACCTATGCAGCCAGCAATTCCGCCAGTCTTGGTTATACAGTGAGTCAAAAGCCAGTGATTATCACCGGGGTGACCGCAGCTAACAAGGTCTATGACGCCACCACCAGTGCCGTTCTATCCGGCGGCTCGGTCTCCGGCTTGGTCGGTGCCGACGTGGTGAGCGTGGTCGCTGGCGCTGCCACCTTTGCCAGTGCCAATGTTGGCAGCCAAGCCGTCATCGTCACCGGTTATGCGCTCGGTGGCCCCAATGCCGGGAATTATGGGCTCTCGGCGCAACCCACCGTGGCCAATGCCACGATCACCCCACGGCCGATCCAACTCAGCGGCACTCAGCCGTATGACGGCACGAAGTTGGCGGCGGCAGGTGTTTTGTCGATTACTAACAATCTGGACGGGACCGGTCTGACGTTGACCGGCACAGCCAACCTGGCAGGCGGAAATGTGGGAGCGCAGGCGGTTTCCACCGGTGTGGCAGCGGCGCGGGTGCAGAGCGCGACCGGTAATACCGGCAGCAGTTCTGCAAGCTCGTTCAGCGTATCGCTGACCACGCCCCCAGCCGCTGGCAACACCTTGGTTGCAATCATTTCCACTCGTGGCACCAGTGCCAGTCGGATCACCGGCATCACCCAAACCGGGGTTTTGTGGTCGCGTGCCGCCCAGGCCGCCAATACCAATGGCACCACCACGGAGATTTGGTATGCAATGAATGTGTCGGGGGCGGCCACATCTCTAACCATCACCCAAGCATCTTCATTGCGCTCGGCTGCGGTGGTCATCGAATATGTCGGCATTCTGGCCACCAGTTCGCTCGACCAAACGGTCAGCGCCACCGGCAGCAGCACTGCCGCTGCGACAGGCACCACCGCCACCACCAGCCAAGCCAATGAGGTGTGGCTGGGAGGCATCGGTTTCATCAATAGTTCGCCCACCCTGGGCAGTATTCTCAATGGCTTCGCCACGGTGGCCAGCGCCCAGTCAACCCGCAGCAGCACCAGCAGCAACGCCAAGGTGTATGCCCTCGAAAGAATCGTGAATCTAACTGCAGCAGCGACCTCCGGTGGAACCCTCAGCACGTCGGCACAGTGGTCCGGCGCTCTAGCCACCTTCAAGACAGGGCTCCCATCCAGCCTGGCTCTGGCGGGGCCGGCATCTTCTAACTACACCACCGTTGGGGCCACTGGCACGGTGCTGGTCACCCCCAGGCCGGTAACGGTCACCGCAGTGAGCGCAACCAAAACCTATGATGGTCTGACGGCAGCGACTGGCACGCCCATTTTGGCACCACCGCTCGTCGTCGGCGATACCACAAGTAACCTCTCGCAAGCGTTTCAAAGTAGCTCTGCAGGCAATGGCAACAAGGTGATTATTCCAAGCGGCACCGTCAACGATAACAATGGCGGTGCAAATTATGCCATTACCTTGGTCAACTGCAACACCGGTACGATTCTCCCAGCCGGGGCAACGATCACTCTCACAGGACTCGCACCCACTTATGATGCATTGCCGAAGGCGGTCACCGCCACCACCACCCCTGCCGGGCTGAGTGTTGCCATCACTTACGATGGTTCCGCCACGGTACCGAGTGCAGCAGGCAGTTATGCGATCAGCGCCAATGTGAGTGATCCAAACTACACCGGCAGCGCCACTGGTACGCTTGTGATTGGCAAAGGCACCGCCACCATCGGGTTGACTGGCCTCGCCCCGATTTATGATGCATTGCCGAAGGCGGTCACCGCCACCACCACCCCTGCCGGGCTGAGTGTTGCCATCACTTACGATGGTTCTGTCACAGTACCGAGTGCCGCAGGCAGTTATGCGATCAGCGCCAGTGTGAGTGATCCAAACTACACCGGCAGCGCCAGCGGCACGCTTGTGATTGGCAAAGGCACCGCCACCATCGGGTTGATTGGCCTCGCACCCACTTATGATGCATTGCCGAAGGCGGTCACCGCCACCACCACCCCTGCCGGGCTGAGTGTTGCCATCACTTACG
>CAIQXC010000078.1 GCA_903875675.1 Akkermansiaceae bacterium | reverse complement strand
GTTCAGTTCCCACGAGTTGAGATCAGACGGCAAGATGCCGTAGAGATTTCTGTTGGAGCTTGGTAGGGCTTCATCGGATTCCCAAGTCCTCGGCAACGGATCCGCCGGCAAAATCCGCGCATGCTTGGCCAATGCGGATCGTTGGGCGTCATATAAGGTCTCCGGGTGCAATGCCAGCAAGGTGTCTAACATCCGGGCCACGGCAGTCGGATCGTTGGCTTCATCAAAGAAAGACTCCTCCCGCAACACGGCTTGCACCTTGCCCCGCAACGCCCGCCTCAATTCTCTGGGGTCGAACACCGGAGAGTTTTCAAGTGCCCGCATGGACCGACGCACGATCTCCCTTGGTTCCAGTTCCGCCCCCATCAGATCCATCACCATTTGCCCGGAAAAAACCTCCAATGTTTTGCGCTCCACCTTCACCCTGCTGCGGACGGCGTCCAACAAGGCCCGCGTCGAGATCATGAACCGATGGGCGCAGTCCTCCTCAGTGGCCGCATTATCACCGGAAAGCTCCTGGGTTTGGAATACCCGTGGCGCGTCGTCACGCAGGGAATAGGCAAAGCGGCGGGGCACAAGCGCCGAATATGGTGCAGCTCCCACACCGCCCGATTTGGTCGCGCCAGTGGTGCCCGAACCGCCTTGGCCGCCTTGGCCGCCTTGATTTCCTTTCCCAAAAAGATCGCCGCCGCCGCCCGTGCCGGCACTGCCGCTCGCCGGTGCGGGTGGCTCATCGTTCACCCATACGCCAGGGGCGTCAGGCAAGAACAATGAGATTTGTCCACTCGGGTCCACCGCATGCACGGACTGACGCCCATCCACATTCATGACAATCGAGCGGCCGCTTACCTTGGCGTATGCCGTCTGAATTTGATTGATCCGCTGCCCGGCCTTGTCGATTCCGCTTTGGGTATCCGGATCAGCGAGAAAGACGTAGCCGTAGCACAAATCGTCCGGCACCTTGCGCTTGGCCGCTTTCGCCTGCAATGCCCGGTGGACCCGCAGAATGCGCCCGATGAGCTGCACCCCGAAATCCTCATCCCGCGCTGCCCGCATCGAACACAGGACGAACGCCCGCGGTGCGTCAAAACCAAGCGCCACCGACATTTTGAACACCAGCACCTCGATCTTTTCGTTATTTGCCACTGACAGAATATCCGCGTCAGGCTCGTCCGAAGTATGCACCGCGATCTGGTTCTTATCGAAACCCAGCTTCATGAGCCGTTCCACCGCCTCGTCAGTTTTCTTCCTCACCTGTGTGGCCCCATCGTCCTTTTTCGAGTTCACCTGCACCAGCAGGAGTGGCACAAGGTCCACGCCATCCGCGGCCAAGCGTTCCTTGATCCGGCGGTGCGTGGTCACGGCGTCGCGCAAGGCCGCTTGCTCCAAGTCCACCATTTTCGCCTTGTCCGCATCCACGAAATAGGCAGCGCAGCGCACGCCGTTCTTTATCAAGCCGACGTCCACCGCATCTTGCCGGGCGATGCTTGTCCGCCGGAATTCCGCCACGTGTAACCGTTTCTGAAAATCCAGAATGTCAGCGTCGTCCGGTGTGGCCGTGATGAGAATGGTATAATCTGGCGCGAGCACCTTGGTGAAAAAATCCGCCGCCAGCGTCTGGCCGTGAAACCCGTGGTGCGCCTCATCCACCACCACGCCGATCCGATATCCCTGCTGGCGCAGCTTCCCGACCATTGTGTCGATAGAATCGTACTGTTCGCAATCCCGGCGTGCATTGCGTTTGTCCACGGCGCGTGTGGCAACCGTCTGCCAGGTGGTTACGAACACATCCCCAGCACGACTTCCGGCCGCCGTCCGGTCTTCCTGGAGTTCCCTGACCCGAATGCCAGGAAACTGCCCGCGCAGGAAACCGGCCGTCTGACCCACCACGCCCTTGAAAGGAGCGAACCAGAACCATACCACATCCTCCTCGGCCGAGAACACCTCCACGATGCCTCCCGCCATGAGTGTCTTGCCAGATCCGGTGGGCGCTTCCAATAGCAGATACCCGTTGTTGTTCACCGCCTGTGCCCGACTTGCCACATCACCCGCCGCAGCGTCCAGTTGGATGCGCGTCTGGCGGAAAATTTCCAGCCCGCTGTCGATGCTGAGTTGCTGGAAGGGCTTGTATGTCTTGATGCTCATCTGGTAAATTATGTTAGTGCCTGAGTCCGAATGGGCGACTCAATCCGGCGGGCAAGGCTTCGTGCGTCACCAAGGGACGCCGCAGATGTTGGCGCAGCATGCCCGGTTGCCACGAGTAAATCACCACCGAGCCTGCTGCATCGACCAGTTCGCGCAGTGCGTTGAGGTCCTCGTTGCGGAAGCGGGGCACATAACAAAGCGCCGAATCGCCCTCTTCAGCCCATTGGAACGGAGCCGTTTCGTCATAGGGCTGGATTCCGTCAAGATGCCGCAATTGCAAGGCCGTCCAAACCGCCGGATGCTCCAGTTCCAGCAAGTCCCCGAGCGGCACCCGCCTGCAACGCAGATAGGCAAATCCTCCGCCCAGGCCGGCAACCTCCGTGCCATCGGCTTTCGTGTAACCTTGCGCCACACGCCGCAAACGTTTCGCGCACACATCGCGGCACAAGTTCTTGGCTGGTTCCTCCACCGTGGCTTCGCTGTTGGAAACCATAACAAATCTTCGGCTGCCGCCGTCCGCCGCATTCGCCTTTAAGAC
>CAIQXC010000077.1 GCA_903875675.1 Akkermansiaceae bacterium | reverse complement strand
TCCGAATCAGCGACCCGGCTGCGGCAAATCCGAGTCCTGCCCGCATCAGATTTGTTCATGCGGCCCCGCCTCGACCCGCGCCAGAATCCACAATAAATCCGAAACACGGTTGAAAAACAGGCGCACCGCTTCCGGCACATCCTCGCCGGATTCATGCAATGCCAGCACGCTGCGCTCGGCTCGCCTAGCCATCGCCCGCGCAAAATCCAGCCCGGCCCGCGCCAGTGACCCTTCGGCACCCGGCCTGGCCCAGCCGGTAAATCTCACGCCCCGCATTTCAAACTTCCGGGCTTCCGCCTCCACCCAGTCCACATCCTCAAGTGTCAGGGCCACGTACTTGTATCGTCCCATATCTTCAGGCAAACAGGCAAGTTGTCCCATCAAACCAACCAAACGCTCCTGCACCGCATCAATAAGCGCAATAACCTCCCCATCTCCACCCGCCGCACGAGCCAATCCCAAAGCCGCATTCACCTCGTCCACACTGCCCAATGCCGCCACCCGCAACGACGTCTTGCCTATGCGCTTGCCAAATAACAAATCCGTCTCCCCCAAATCCCCGCGGCCAGTGATGATGCTCATGCCTTTGAAGCTAACTCGCACCCTGCCAATGTCCATTCCACCTTCATCCCCCCACTCAAAAATATCCACACTTCCTCCCTCACCCGGAATATTTTCCTCCTATCCGCAACTTTTCCATAGGCAATTGGTTCATACCCGCGTAAACTCCCTCAAGCCATGAAACAACTTCCTCTTCCAACCGACGACTCTTGGGAGTCCGACGCTGTCTGGGGGTTGTTAGATCAAGCCACACCAAGGCTTGCCGGACCCTGCTTCACCGACCATGCAGTGCGTGCAGCCCGCCTCGCCGGGGCCCCACAGCGGTGGTGGCAGCGGTTGTTATCCCCTGTCCCACTCACCGGTCTGGCCGCCACCACGGCCGCAGCGGTTATTGGGGTGCTTTGCCTCAGCCCTGTGCCAACCCACAACGCAGTTTCCTCGACCGCAAGCTCCGTCGAGGCGTTTGCAGGTATTCAGGAACTCGCCGAAACCGAAGTCCTCAGCGCAGCGGTGGATAACCTTGACAACTTCACCGATACCGAGTTGGTCTGCCTGATCGGATTCTGATTCAAGACAGAATCTGGATGACGGCAGGGGGAAACCGGCCTTGAATTGCTGCATCAGGACGGCTAAATCTTGTTGGCATTTCACCACCTGCCATCCATGCCTCGATTTTACCTACCTCCCGCCGCTTGGCTGGCGAGTGGCACGCCACCGATCCTAACCGGTGATGAAGCCCGTCATCTGGCGCAAGTCCTGCGCATTCAGCCCGGCGCGAGCGTCCTCGTGTTTGACGGCCAAGGTCATCACGCCCGAGCTAAGGTCTTGGAGGTCAGCCGAGGCCGGGTGGCTTTGGACCTTGGCGAGGTTGAATCGGGCGGCCCGGCCCTACCCATCATCACCCTTGCCCAGGCGATCCCCAAAGGAAAGAATATGGACCTTATCGTCCAAAAGGCCGTAGAACTCGGTGTGGCGGCCATCCAACCCCTCGTCACCCGCCACACCATCGTGCATCCCGGCGAAGGCAAATCTGAAAAATGGCGGCGCACCGCGCTCGAAGCGTGCAAGCAATGTGGCCAAGACCTTCTCCCCGATATCCCGGAGACTCTCGCATTTGACGTCTGGTTGGCCAATCAAGCCGCCGCCGACTCGCCCCCAGCCCTCAAACTCATGGCTTCACTTGGCCAAGCCACCCGCCCCCTGCGCAGCGTCCTCCAACAATACCCAGCCACCACCCACGCAACGTTGCTCATCGGGCCGGAAGGCGATTTTTCCGCAGCAGAGAGCGCAGCCGCTCTGGCCGCCGGATTCCTGCCCGTCTCCCTCGGCAGCATCGTGCTACGGGTAGAAACCGCTAGCCTCTATGGCCTGAGTGCCCTGCGGTACCAATTCGGCAACGTCTGACAACGGCTGCAGACTCTACTCGGCGACGGCAGGCATAGACGGCAACTTGGCTGCCGACCCATCCACCGCTTGACCGGGCGTCTCCGGCTCAATGACTGTCGGAATCGCACCTTCGGGCGGCAGACCTGACGGGTCAATGGCAGGGAGCGGTTGCACCGGGGCGCTAGCTGGCGGAGGATAGACTTGAATTTCACTAGGTGAGGGTGTCAGCGGGGCTGGGCGGGCATTGCGGTCTTCGACCATAATGGCAGGCACGTAACCGACCTCGCCGCTGCTATCGAGTTCCACCTGCAAATAAGAACCCGAAATTCGGATCACTTTCATGGTGGTATCGCGAGTTAGAGTCTTCTCTGCCTCAGCATCGCCTTGCGGCAGTTTTTTGAAAAAGGCGGTACTATCCACAATGGCCCGGACATGATCGCCGGGTTTCAATGCAGCTGGAGCATCAGTCATCCTGACTCCGCTGCCGGGCGGTAGCAGAGGATTGAAATTGCCGCTGGACATCGGTGAAGTCATGTTATCACAAGCGACCAAACCCAGAGCGGCGGCGGCAGACAAGAGCGAAATCGTCTTCATGAAGAAGACTGATGCCATACTTTGCAACTGGCGTCAACGCCATTCCCAACTAATATCCATCCGATAAAAAACCGCCTCTCAGCGCCCCGGCCGAATCACCTGGTTGGTCTCGTCAAGCACGATCTTTCGAGCCAGCACCGGTGCCTGCGACAGTCCGAAAGCCATAATGGCGACGCGCTCGCCCTTTTTGATGCGATGAGCAGCTCCTCCGTTGATAATAATATGTCCAGTGCCTGGCTTGCCGGGTTGGACGTAGGTTTCGAGGCGGTTGCCACTGGTGATTGATGCCACCAGCACTTTTTCCCCTTCCCACAGGCCGGCGGCCTCCATTAGGTCGGTAGGAATTTCAATACTGCCTTCATAGTCCACGTCGGCGGCAGTGATCATCGCCCGGTGAATCTTCGATTTAAGAACTTGGTGAAACATGCCGCGACAACCAACGCCTGTCCGCTGTTTACGTCAAGCGCGGAAACTCGCCGAGTGGTGAACGAACGCGGGTGTCGTGTTTTTTTACTTGCAGGGTGGGAACCTATCCGCATTATTGGCTTGTTTCCGAGCCTCCGCAGGGATGCTGGAGCGTCCACGCGCCCATTTGGCAAATCCGACACTTGAATATCCAACCAGCAATGAAATCTCAACAGCCGATGGTTTTTTTGGTGGATGACGAGGCGAGCATTCTCAAACTTGTAGGGAGCCGCTTGCGGGCGGCGGGTTTCACGGTGATGCAATTTGGTGCCGCTGCAGAATTTCTCACCATCTATCGCCCCTCGATGCCGGGTTGCCTCGTGCTGGACATGGAAATGCCCGGATTCAACGGACTCGACGTTCAGCAACAACTCGCCGCTCTTGGCAGCGAAATACCGATCATTTTTTTTTCGGGCCGCTCCGACGTGCCAATGTGTGTGCAGGCAATGAAGAGTGGCGCAGTGGATTTTCTAACTAAATCAGCGCACCACACGGATTTGGTCACGGCAATCCACAAGGCACTCGATCACGACTTCAAAGCAAGGCAACAACGTGCGGAAGTGGACGAGATCCGCAGCCGAATCGCCAGCCTAACACCTCGTGAGCGCACCGTGCTGTCTCACCTTGTCACGGGCAAGCTCAACAAACAAATTGCCGGGGATCTAGGCACGGCCGAAAAGACCATCAAAGTCCACCGTGGACGGGTGATGGCCAAAATGAAGGTCGTCTCGGTCGCAGCACTGGTGCGCCTTGTCGAAAAGTGTGGTGCCACTTTTCCAAGTGACAGCCCCGGCGATCCAGACAGCTCTGGGATTAGCAGATAACGCCGAGAGCTTAGTGGAAGCGGAGCCAACTGATGATTATGGCGATGAGCGCCATCAGTCCCAGCAGCCACCAATACCAAGGCACGCCAAGCCGGCGATGGGGCAAGCGGCCGAACTCCCGCGCCACATACTCATCGTAATCAAAGTCGCTCTCCGGCAAATCCAGACCATCCGCTGTGGTATCCTGCTGCCAGGATTTCCGGACTGGAACAGCGGGCGGTCGGCGTTGCCGTTTCGCACAACCCGGGCACGAACCACCAACCCGCACCTGGCAGTCGCAAAACGGACATTGGTAAATCAACCTTTCGGGCATCGTCTATTGAAATTCGTCATGATCGCTGATGCTAATGGATTTCGAGACCGAGTCAAGCGGGCTGCCTCCTCGAATTTACTGGAGTTCCGGACGAATCGGACTTGCAGGCGAGGTGGAACAGATGCATATCTGCGTCGTCTTTCCGATTGGCCGGTGTTTTTTCTTTCAGCCATGGCCTTTGTCAACGCCTCAATGGCATGCACATTTGATCGCGGGTTCATTCCCGCCTCGCAACTCGAATGCATCCCCATGGATCCAAAACGGCGTCTTTTTTGGCATGAGCCTTGCTAATCGCTGGCCTTGCGCTTCAATCCACCACTCACCCTTATCATTACATCATGTGCGGAATCGTCGGATATATTGGCAAAGCAGATGCACCCACCGTGCTCATCAACGGCTTGCGGCGGCTGGAGTACCGCGGCTATGACTCAGCAGGCATTGCCGTTCTCGATGACGAGCGGGTGCTGGTGAGCCGGGCCCCGGGAAAGGTCGCCCGACTCAGTGACAAGGCGCACTCGGAGTGGTCGCCAGAGCTTTTCCAACGGGCCAGCATCGGCATCGCCCACACCCGGTGGGCTACCCACGGGCCGCCCACCGAGGTCAATGCCCACCCGCATTTGGACAAAAGCGGCAATATCGCCCTCGTTCACAACGGCATTATCGAAAACTACCGCTCGCTGCGATCACGCCTCGAAGGCCGCGGACACTTTTTTTATTCCGAGACAGACACCGAAGTGCTAGCCCACCTGATCGGCGAGTGCGACAAGGGGGACATTTTCCAAGCCGTGTGCGATGCTCTCCATCAGGTGGTGGGCACCTTCGGCATCGCCGTGCTCTCCGCCCACCAGCCCGATCGGATCATCACCGCACGGCGTGGCAGCCCGATTGTTATCGGCGTGGGTGACGGCGAAACCATTGTTGCTTCGGACGCCTCGGCCATCCTGGCCCACACCCAGCGGGTGATCTATCTGAATGACGATGACATCGCCATTGTCACCGCCGATTCCGTCGATGTGCGTGACCTAAACAACATCCCGGTCACCCGCGAAATCGCCGAGCTTGGCATTGACGTCGCGGCGACCGAAAAGGGCGGTTTCGAACACTACATGCTCAAGGAGATCCATGAGCAACCCGACGCGCTGGGCAATGCCATTCGCGGTCGACTCGATTTCAACCTGGGCACCTCAGTGCTCGCCGGCATGGGCACTTCGCCGCGCGACTTGGCAGAGATTGACCGGGTGGTTTTACTGGGTTGCGGCACATCGCTGCACGCCGGACTCGTCGGTGAATACGCCTTCGAAGACATGGCCGACATCCACTCAGAAGTCCAACAAGCCGCCGAATTCCGCTATCGCAATCCCATCCTCGGCAGCCGCGACATGGTCATCGCCATTTCCCAATCCGGCGAAACCGCCGACACTCTCGCCGCAGTTCGCGAAGCCAATCAAAAGGGTGCCTTTGTGATGAGCCTGTGCAATGTGATCGGTTCCACCATTGCCCGCGAAACCGGCCGAGGCGTCTATCTGCACGCCGGACCCGAAATTTCCGTGGCCTCGACCAAGGCGTTCACCTGCCAGGTTGCCGTGTTGCTGATGATGGCCCTCAAGCTCGGCCGAGGCCGCCGCTTCTCCCGAGAGGACGGCATCCGCTTCTCCCGCGAAATCGAAGCGCTGCCCGCACTCGTCGCCAAGGTTGTCCAGCAAAGCGAGCGCATCGGCAAGATTGCCGCCGAATACGCAAACAACGAGCACGCGTTTTTTATCGGCCGGGGGCCGATGTTTCCAGTGGCGCTTGAAGGGGCACTCAAGCTCAAGGAAATTTCCTATATTCATGCGGAAGGCTATCATGCCGCCGAGCTCAAACACGGACCGATCGCGCTGCTGCAACAGGGCACCCCGGTCATTGCCATCGCCTGCGATGTGCCGGGAAAGGACAAAATGCTCGGCAACATTGAAGAATGCTGTGCCCGCGGTGCCAAGGTGCTCGGGCTCGTTACCGAGGGCGACTACGCCACGGCCGAGCGCATGCACGATGCCATCTTCATCCCGCGCTGCCATCCTCTGGTAGCGACCATTCCCGCAGTGGTCGCCCTCCAGATCTTCGCCTATCACGTCGCCCGCCTCCGCAGTTGCGAAATAGACCAACCTCGCAACCTCGCCAAGAGCGTCACCGTCGAATAAAGCGAATGCGACTCATGGGTGACGGCTGAACCTGAGGATTGTCCGGACGTTTCCCGACACCTCTGGCCCGCCGCCGAGGTCAAGTGTTCTGACCTCCAGGCGGCGCTGAGGTCGGCTGAGAGCTGAGGCGGGCACGCTGCCGGAAGGCCCGATAGAAATGAAGTTGGTCGTAGGGGATTCGGCCCCCGAGGGCTTCGTAAAGAGGCGCTAGCCGGTCATAGCCGTGTTCGACGGCAGCTTGGTCGATGAGTTGCTCGGCTTCGCAACTATAGAAATCGCGGGGCTCAGCCTTGAGGTCGCCACTGACGATGGCGTTGGCGAAATGTTGGGCGACGGTGCTGGGCGAGAGGGCCCGCAAGGAGGCGATTTCCTGCGGATTTTTACCGCTGTGGAAGAGCCGCAGGGTTTCCAACACAGATGAGTTGAGAGCGCCCTCACTCTTCATTTTAGGCGCGGGCTTGACCGGGACCTCGTCGTGCGGGAAGGGCAGCGGCTCATGGTCAACCAGCCAGCTGGAAATTGCCTGCACAAACGCCGGGCCAAAGTCGGCGTGCTTTTGACTACCAACGCCGGGGATGGCCAGAAAGGCGGCCTCTGTGACGGGATAGCGGCGGGCCATCTGGCGCAGGCTCACGTCGCCGAAAACCACGTAGGGCGGCACGCCGCGGGCATCGGCGAGCGTCTTGCGAAGGTCTCGCAACTCGGCGAACAGGCCCTCGTCGCAAGCCATGTTACCGGCTCGAGAAACCTTCGCGCTACTGCTGCCGACCGCAATTTGGTGAGGTGCCCGGGAGAGAAAGATCGGGCTGCGCTGGGCAAGCGCGTCGCGACCCATGACAGAAAGACTGAGCGTTTGATAGATATCGGGGCTGGCATTCAGATAGCCGAGACGGATGAGCTGCCTGCCTAACGACATCCATTGTTCGCGAGGAGTTTCCTTGCCGATGCCATAAGTGCTGAGCTGGTCATGCCCCCAATTGCGGATTTTCTCGGTGTTGGCACCGGCGAGCACTTCGACGGCGTGGTTGAGACCGGTGCTGAAGCCACCCTTTTGTTTGATGCGAAACACACAACTGAGGAGTTTTTGCACTTGGGTGGTGGCATCCCATGTCTCGTGCGGTTGCAGGCACACGTCGCAGCCTCCACAGTTGTCGCCGGGCCATTGCTCACCGAAGTAATCGAGCAAAGCCGCGCGACGGCACTCGCTGCCTTCCGCAAAGTCGGCCATCTGGCGCATCTGACGGGCGGCTATCCCTGCCGCCTTGGGGTCACTCGCCTCGTCGAGAAATTTCAGGTTTCTAACTAGGTCGCCTCGAGAATACAGCAGCACGCATTCGGCAGGCAGGCCGTCACGTCCGGCACGCCCAGTTTCTTGATAATAACCCTCCAGGTTTTTTGGCAAATCGGCGTGGATGACGAAGCGCACGTCAGGTTTGTCGATGCCCATGCCGAAGGCAATGGTGGCGCAGACGACGCGGGCGGCATCGTGGATGAAGGCGTCCTGATTGGCGACGCGCTGCTCGGGTTGCAGGCCGGCGTGATAGGCCACCGCCTTAATGCCCTCGGCGGCCAGCGCTGCGGCGAGGTTTTCAGCGCTTTTACGCGATTGCACATAGACGATGCCGGATTCGTTAGGTCGTTCACGGATGAATTCAAAGACCTGGCGTGTGGGCTTGTCTTTGGGGAGAATTGAGTAACCGAGGTTGGGGCGATTGAAGCTGGCGAGAAACACATCCGGTTGGTTCAGACGGAGTTGTTGGGCGATGTCGCCGCGCACTTGGGCGGTGGCCGTGGCAGTGAGCGCAAGAAATGGCACGTCTGGCAAGTACTCGCGCAATTGGGCGAGTTGGCGGTATTCCGGCCGGAAGTCGTGGCCCCACTCGCTGATGCAGTGGGCTTCATCGACGGCGATGCGTGTCACGTTCCAGCGTTGCAGGTCTTGGATAAAGCCATCGGTCATCACCCGCTCGGGCGCGGCGTAGAGGAGTTTGTATTGGCCCTGGGCGAGGGCTGCGCGGCGACGTTGGGCCTCCGCTCCCTGGATTGAAGAATTCAAGAGGGTGGCCGAAACCCCATTGGCGGTGAGCGAATCCACCTGATCTTTCATCAGAGCGATGAGTGGCGAGACCACCAGAGTGAGCCCGTCGCGGGCCAGTGCTGGAAGCTGGAAACACAGCGATTTACCGGCTCCGGTAGGCAATATCGCCAGCACGTCGCGCCCGGCCAGCGTCTGTTCCATGATCTCTCGCTGCAGCGGGCGGAAGCTGTCGTAGCCAAAGTATTGTTTGAGCAGCAGCTTAAGTGAAGCAGTCATGCGGGAGTGTAACCAATTCATAGCTGATTCGACAAGCGCCCGTGCAATCTTAGGCACGTTTGGCACCGCGTGTTGGATCTCGGGGTTCGGCAGGATGCGGGCCGCTCAGGGCTTGGCGGGTTTCCAATTGGGGAAATCGCTTTGCAATTGGTGGCGGTATTTTTCGGTGCCTGCGGCGTCGCCTTGTTTGTCGAGTATGCTGATGAGTTTGAAGAGCGCCAGCGGCTTGAGGTCCTTGTCATCGTGAAATTCAACGACGATGGTGAACTCGGCGGCGGCCCCCGCAGGGTCGTTTTCCAGCAATTTCAAATCGCCCGAGAGGATGCGCAGGCCGGCGTTGGTGCGGCCTTGGGGGCGCAGGGCGAGGGCTTCATCGGTGGCGATGCGGGCATCGGCTGGGCGCTTGAGGGAGAGCAGGGCCCGGCCGCGGTCCAGGAGGCCGTCGGCTTTCCAGCCGGGATTATCCTCGACGCTGAGGACGTTGGTGGTAGCGGCGAGGGCCCCTTCGGCATCGCCAGTTTCGAGGCGTGCCTTGGCGAGGTAGCGCCAGACTTCCTTGGGGGTTTCGCGGGGTTCCTGGGGGTTGGCGACGAGATTGAGGAAACGGGCGGCGGCGGCGAAGTTATCGGCGTTGTACGCTTGCATGCCGGCCCATTGCAGGACTTGCTCGGGAATGTCCGCGTCATACTTGCCGGTGATGGCCAATTCCAATTCACTGGCCAAGTGAGGGAAATCCTGCGCCGCAAAGTACCCCAGACTCAGCAACAGCCCGGCGTGTTTGGCGTAGGTGTCCGACCTCAAACTGCGTGCCTTTTCCAGATAGGCGATGGCTTCCTTGGCGGCATTCGTTTTCGTTAGTCCCTGGCCGATCCAATAGCTGGCCTCGGCCTCGAGTTTTGGACTGAGGCCTTTAACGTTTTCGAGCAGGCCCTTGTAACGCACGATCATATCCGGCAAGTTGCCTTCGCTGCGGCGGATGCGGGCGCTTTCCAGCCAGCCGAAAGAGATGAGTTCCGGCGGCGTGCCGGCAGCCGTTAGGCGGTCGTAGTCCTTGATAGCCTTGGCTGGCTCGGCGCTGGCAGCATAGGCACCGGCACGCTTGGCGATGGCGGAAAAAAGCCGTGGATCTCCGGGATACTTGCTGATAAAATCACTCAGTGAGCGGATCGCCCCCTGCACGTCACCCGCATCAGCCAGGCACCAACCACGCTGATAGAGCAAGCCCGGACGATTCTTCTCACTGATGCGCGCGGCGTTGATCTCCGTATAGATTTTGGCGGCGGCAGCCAAGTCTTTGTCGGCAAAGAGGGCTTCCGCCTTCATCAGCATCGCGGTGTGGATGCGCGGGTCATCAGCCCGTGTCTTCCGATAGAGTTCGAGGAAGGCATCGACCTGATCGGGCAGGTGGCGGCCCTCGATCTGAAAAAAGCACAGCAAGCGGTAGTACGACGCTTGGAAGGCCAAATCATGTTGAGCATCGACGAGGTGTTCGACCTCGCGGAAGTGGCCCAGGGCGTCGCCGGGTTTTTGCAGGCGCAGGTAGGCCCGGGCGACGAGCATCAGCCGGGTGGCTTCTTTTTCGCCCTCGGCCTTCAACTCACTGTCGCGGAAAAGACTGATGACCTTCGCATATTCCTTGTTGGCAAAATAAGTGGCCATCAGCGCGGTTTGGGCATCAAGACGGAATGCCTCCATGCCCGGGGTGGACAGGACCATCTTGAGGTATTTTTCGCTGAGCTCGGGTTGCTCGAGTTTTGAGGCGGTAAGTGCGGCGTGAAGAGCTGCCTCGCCGCGCAGTTTGATTTGGCTGGGCGAGGCGACAATCTGTTGGTAGAGGGCGAGCGCTTCGGGCAGTTTACCGGCCTTTGCGGCGAGGTGGCCGAGGGCGAGTTTTGCCTGAGCGGCAAACAGGGCTCCGGCAGGATCGTCGAGCACCTTTTGATACGCACCGATAGCCTCACGATCCTGGCCGAGCATGCGGTAGCAGGTGCCGACAAAGTAATTGCCGCGAGCCCGGTCCTCGGGCTTGGCGGCATTCTTGGCAAAGAGTTCGAAAAGCGGGGCGGCCAGGGTGTACTCGGTTTTATTGTAGTGGTCGGCGGCGAGCGTGTAGGCGGCGGCGGCGGCCCATTTGCCCTTGCCGTAGCGATTGAGCAAGGTGTGGAAACAGCGCTTGCCCTCATCCATCTGGCCGCCCTGGTAGTAGCTGTTGCCCAGGTACCACCAGGCCATTTCGGCATTCGGATGATTGGGAAACTCGTCCAGATAGCTGGTGAAAATCGTGGCGGCGCGCTCAAAGCCGGCCTGGCGGTTTTCCAACACGGTGCTGCTTTGGGCGGCATCGTAGAGGTTTTTGCCTCGGGCGAATTGATCATTGCCGGCATCCGGCTGCAGGCCCGGATCCACCGGCTCGGCACGCGGGATTTGAGCACACAACGAGCCACAGGCAATAACGAGGATGGCAAGAAATCGATTCATGGTTGTTAGATCAAACAGCCTGATGCGGCAGGCGGCCATGATTACTTGGCGGGTTCAGGGCGTTGGGTAGCGAATGAGATATTCCAAATACCGGACTTCTGGCAGGTATCGATGACTTCGACGATGCGCTGGTAATTGACGCCGCCATCACCCCGGATGCGCACCGGTTGGTTTTTCCACTGTTTGGCCACAGCGCTGAGTTTGTCGTGCAATTGCTCCAGCGTCACTTGG
>CAIQXC010000076.1 GCA_903875675.1 Akkermansiaceae bacterium | reverse complement strand
GAAACCACGAATTGGACGAATCTCACGAAATGAGAGTGGGCCGGGATGTCACATCATTGCACAAAAAAGCGAATCCGACAGAGTCAGGAAGTGCCTGATCACTCGTGGTTATTCGTGCAATTCGTGGTTTGAACTTCTGTTTTCAAGATTATTGCAACTTTCAGAGACGCGCCCATCTGTCCTGACATGGGATTTTTTGAAATATTGCTGGAATACCCTGTCAATTGCGAGCGGCCTGCGATGCCGAAATCAGGTAATCTATTCCGCCATCCATTCAATTTGCTTTTGACAGGCCCCTTACGCGCTCCCTACTCTGCTTGGCCGGATGCAGCCTAACCCACACCATCGACGGTCAGCTGCACATTGAATTTTGCCAAATAGAAGTTTTTCCCCTATGATTACCCTTTGTCTTCACCACGTTTCCAGCAACACTCAAGGAGGAGCCAACTATCGCCAGTTTCTGATAACGCCCAAAGGTTTGACGCGGGTGATTCGCTCGGCGCGTGCGCTGGGCATGGAGTTTATCAGCATGGCCGACGTCCTGCGAGACCCGCAAGCCTTCTGGCAGACGAATCATGCCAACAAAATCGTCATGACCTACGACGATGGCTATGAGAATTTTTTCACTGACGCGCTACCGGTGCACGAACGGGAAGGCTGCCCAGCCACCGTCTTCGCCGTGGCCGGCAAATTTTCAGGACACAACGACTGGGATCCCGACATGCCATATTCGCCGCTCATGTCACTGGAGCAGATGCAGCAAGCGACCCGCTCCGGGCTCATTACCATCGGTTCGCACAGCCTGCTCCATCGCCGACTCCAATCCATCACCCCGGACGAATTGAACCGGGAGCTTGAGCAAAGCCACCAGATCCTGGCCGCCGGCCTGGGTGACGGATATTTGCCAGTTCTAGCCTACCCATATGGCAATTACTCACAGGAGGTCGTCGAAAGTGCCAAGGATTCGCCCTACACGTATGCATTCACGATCAAGCGCGGCTTCTGGTTGCCTACCACGCCGTCTCACGAGGTCCCGCGATTCTGCGTTGGGTTTGAAGATGGCTATCCGTTCGTGTTCTTTGCCAAGTGCCTGCGCAACCGTCTCCGCGCGGTTATCAAATCCGCCCTATGTCGTTGACGCGCCAGGCTTGCCTGCGTCCATGGGAAGTGTCGTGGCAAAGGCGCTCCTGAAACACGAATTACTGCTGGGGCCAATGAGAAGAAGTTCACAAATATTTCAGTGGTTTGAGTGCCCAGATTGGCTCGACCAAAGTACGGAATGCAAGCCCCTGGAGATCGTGCTTGGCGATGGACGCATTCTCATATCGGAAGACATCTGATTCCGCTGGCATCCCACGCCCCCCCCCCGGCTCCTGGATCCCGGCGAAATGGCACTGGATATCGGGGCCAACATAGGCCAGATGACCAGTTTGATGCGACACCTGGCAGGGCCGAATGGCCAAGTCATCTCATTCGAACCCCATCCTGATATTTTCAATGAGCTTCAAGACAATATCAGGATGGATCCAGACCAGCACCTCATCGCCCCTGCCGTATTAAACCAACTGGCATTGAGCGATCACTCAGGCACCGCCATTTTTGAAACCGGCGAGATCTTCCAAAGCAACCGTGGAACAGCCCGGCTTACCAGCGTGGACAAGCCCCCCCCGGGGACAACACTTCGAAGTGCGGATCTCCCCCCTTGACTCTATACTGCCAGCAAGCTCGCGCATCGGGCTCTGCAAACTGGTGTCCATTCGGTGTGCTGGGATTCAAAGCGGTTCATTGTAGGTGTAGAAGCTGAAATTCTGAGAAGCTGAGAAGTTGCAATGAGTCAGGGAAAAGAGATCAATGAGGGATGGTTGGCGCGGTAATAGAGGCGGTTTCGATCGCGGCGGGTGAGGACGAATTCCTTGGCGGCAAGG
>CAIQXC010000075.1 GCA_903875675.1 Akkermansiaceae bacterium | reverse complement strand
GAACGCGGGGGTACAGACCCGAAATCCGAGGTTCGACAAAGTGAGATTTTGCCTCAGTTGCAGCCACAACCGCCGCCGCCGACGCCGCCGCCGCCAAAGCTTGCCTCGCGGGAGAAGTAGGCATGTTCGGTCATGGATTCCAGCAGCGGTGCGCTGTCATGAGTCATGACCGGTTTGGCTAGATTGCCACGTTCGTAGGGTTTGACGCGCACGAGTTGCGGGGAACAAGCACTGAGGCCGACGGACAGCACGGCAAGCAGGAGATATGGGGAAAAGCGCATGTTGGAAAAGCGTTAGATCGTTCATCCATCACTCGGCGAGCAGGGCATCAATTTCCTTGGTGTACTCAGGCTCGGTGGTGGCCTTTTTGAAGCCTTTGTGGATAAAGCGGATCTTGCCTTTGCGGTCCACCAGATAGCTGCTAGGCATGGTGGGCGGATTGAAGAAGGCGGCGGCTTTGTGGGCGGCGTCATGGACGAGGGTGAAGGCGGGCTTTTGTTTGGCGGCGAACGATTGGTAATTAGCGACCTCGTCATCGACGCCGATGCCGATGATCACCAGCCCCTTGGCGGCGTATTTGTCATGCAAGCGGCCCATGCAGGCGAACGAGGCCTCGCAAGGGGCGCACCAAGATGCCCAGAAATCCACCAATACCACTTTGCCGGTGGTGGCTGGCAGTTTGGCACCTGGCAACAACTCGGCGAGTTTGGGCAGGGCTTGGCCGACAGCTGGCGGCTCGGCGGCGCTCAGCGTGAGGGTGGAGCAAACAAGGGCGAGGGATGTGAGGATCGATTTCATGGTGGATGTAATTGGATGTTAGGAAATATCGGAGGTTAGAAAATCAGGCGGCTTGGACTTGGCGGCGGATGAATCCGCGCGTCGTTTCGATGCCGTGATCGGATTGGAGGCAGGCGTCGAGGTCGCGGGCACAGGAGGCGAAGCGCAGGCCGTCCTTGGGACCGAGCACGAACAAGGCGGTGCTAAAAATACCCGCTTGCAGGCAGGTGGGGGCCACCACGGTGACGGCACGCATGCCATTGGCCACCGGCCAACCGCTGCGGGGATCAAGGATATGGCCGTAGCGCAGACCATTGTGCTCAAAGCGGCGGGCGGAATCACCTGAAGCGGCGACAGCAAAGTTAGATACTGCGAGGCCGCCCCAGCAGGTGCCGGGGTTGCGGCCGTCCTCGAGACCGACGTGCCAGAACGGATGCTGACCATTGCCGCCGAGGCCGAAGATATCGCGGCCGAGGTCGATGAGCGCATCTTGGATACCATGCTCACGGGCGAGATGCACTAACTGATCTACGGCAAATTCCTTGCCAAAACCACCGAAGTCCAAACCCATTCCTAATAGCGGAAGGAACACCTGGCCGGGCTTGCGTTGGAGTTTTGAAAACCCCGTTAGATCGAGGGCATTGCGCACTGATGCGGCGTCCGGAAGGGAAGTATGGATGGATTTCCAGTCCCATAGCTTGAGCAGGGGCAGCACCGTTGGATCCACGATACCGTCGGTTAGATCGAACAACTCCGCCGCAAGGTCAAGAAGATGCTCCATTTCCGCGTCCACCCGCACCCACTCGCTGCCGGCCGCCTCGTTGATTTTGGAAACCACCGAGGTGGGCTGAAAACGGGAAAATTTGGCTTCGAAGCGCTCGAGCCAGCCAAGGGCATCAGCGAGGAATTGCAGCGCTGTCCGGGAGTTGGGATGGCGGAATTGGATCGAGCAAGCGGTGCCCAGCGCGCGAAAATCCACCCGCCTGATGCCACGTGCATCAGGTTCATGCGAGGACAATGCCACGGGCGGAGTCATCGTGCGTTAGAACTTGGCGGATGCGCTCAGGGACCAGATGTTAGCGCTTGGATAGGAGGTGGCTGGGGCAGCGTTGCCACCGAGGCCGTCCATGGCATAGCGTTCGTAGGAGGCGCTCAGCGAAAAATGCGTGTTGATCGTGTAGGTCAGGCGCAGACCCAAGCTCAGGGCGTCGAGTGCAGAAAGCCGGTAGTCGGCCGAGTAGTTAGCGCCGGTGCCGTTAGGATGGTCGGGTGGGCTGTAGCTGAGGGGGAACAGGCCGTCGAGCGAGTTCATGAAGAACTTGGCGGCGTTCTGGCGGTAGTAGCGGAGATAGGGCGTGACCTCGACGTGGCTGCCGATGGACTGGCGCCATTGGATCTGGATGAATTGTGAGACCACGCCGTAGTCGTCGTGGGACAGGCGGTACACCGTGTCGAGCGCAGCGCCGGGCGTTTCAAAAAAGTGAGTGGCCTCCAGTTGCAAGACTTCGCGCAGGCGGTGATCGGGTCGGTTCTCGGCATAGGGCGTGACCAGTGGAATATCGAAGAATCCGCCAGACCCATCCGGGAGGGTGAGTACCTCGTTCCGGTCGATAATCTTGTAGGGGTCGTTGAGATAGCCGTGGTTGTAACCGAGGGTGAAATTGGCGCTGACGACGGTGTTTTTGTCGATGAGTTGGGTGAGGCCGGTGAACAGGTCCAAGCCGGTTTTGTCTTGGCGCTGAATCCCGGGAACGGCCACCTTGTCGGATAGATAATTCACGCCGAATGCCAAAGTGGTATTCTTCTGGTTCAGGTCCCAGGCATCGCTCAGCGAGTAACCGTGCGAATCATAGTCACTCTCGACACTTCGGGAAATTTCCAGATCCAGTCGGTGATCGCCGAATTGCCGCGCCAAAGCCGCCAGCACACCGGTGCGCACGTCATGCATCTCTTGGAGAAATGTTCCCCCGTCGGGCAGCTCACCGGTGGGCGAGGATCCGCTGATGGCGTCGCGCAGCAATTGGAAGCGCACGGCGGTATCGGCGTTGATATCGACCTGGCCCCTCAGATAGGAGGATTCGACACGGATGCGTTGGTTGTCCTCTTGGTAGAGTTGATAGCCATAATCCAGCCGCTCGGCCTCCGGTAGCGGAAATGACTCTGCTGCCCGCACTGACTGTAGCAACAATGGGGCGAAAACGAAATGACGGGTGTTCATAGGAAAAGCAAAGGAAGCACGATGTGTCGGCGGACTATACAATGAACTCTTCAAACCATGAACCCCGCGGAGCCATCTCCGTCGATGCCAGGGCCTCGGCTCGGGAAAGGGGGTAAACTGCCGCTTCCATCGCCCAACGCAATCAAAAAGAAATTTTTTTTCAAAAATAGGGGTTTCCATATGCATTCTTGGAGCATCAGCTGGACCGGGATTCGAGGATGCTGAAATTCTTGCATGGCAGCGGCTCCCGGAAATATTTCCGACGGCGCTTGACGGGAGCCGAAATGACCGGTAAACCGAAACCCATGTTTCCCAGACCCGTAGCCGCCATTGTTCCAATTTGTGTGTTTTCCTTCACCGCACCGGCAGTATTTGCTGACGGGCCATTTTACGGTGATCCGCCGGATGCCACCCATCCTTGGGCACTTCACGACATGAACCGGCCGCAGCCGCCGATCGTCACCCCGGGCACCTTCAGCACACCCGAGCAACCCGGCCGCCCGCCCTCCGATGCGCGGGTGCTGTTTGATGGCACACCGGCCACGCTGGACAAATGGGAGGCTGACAAGAATCCGCCGGAGCCGACCAAGTGGGTTGTCAAAGATGGCACCTTGCAGTGCGTGCCCGGCTCGGGCTACATCCGCACCAAGGAGGAATTCGGCGATTGCCAGCTCCACGTCGAGTGGTCGGCTCCTTTGAAAGTGGAAGGCCAAAGCCAAGGCCGCGGCAACAGCGGTGTCTTCCTGATGGGCCAAACCGAAGTCCAGGTCCTCGATAATTATGAAAATCCAACCTATTCCGACGGCACCGCCGGCTCGGTCTATGGCGTCAATCCGCCGCACGCCAACGCCCTGCGCAAGCCCGGCGAATGGCAGGTCTATGATATCATTTTCCGCCGCCCCATCTTCAAGGATGGTAAAATGCTCGATAGCGGCCGCTACACCGTGATGCTCAATAACGTGGTCGTTCAGGACTCAACCCCGCTCGAAGGCGGCGGCGGTCACAGGGGCCGCAGTCACGACCGGCCCATGGGCGACAAAGGGCCTCTCAAGTTGCAAGACCATGGCAATCCAGTGCGCTATCGCAACATCTGGTACCGCCCACTGCCAGCACGTGCCGTGGATGGCGGCGACATGGGTGAAATGACGCCGGAAGCCGCCACCGCCAAGAAGCAGCAAACGGCCAAAACGATTCGCGAGGATGCCGCCAAACTCCAGGGCCTGCCCAAACTCCGCCGCCAAATGGAATCCCTGTGCTATGCCCTGGACGCCGCCACCCTAGCCGATTCTGAAGCCGGTATCAATGCTTGGATCGCAGCCGTGAAGCAAGTACCCGCCACTGGCATGGAAGCCAAAAAAGGCGAGATCATGCAAATGCGCGAGGCCGTTGACTACATGACCCACTTCAAGTTCTTCCCCGCCGAGTTCACCGCCAAGGCGCAAATCGACAAAATCGTCGAGGCTAACGGCTGGAACAAGTGAGTTGAGTCAGGCCGGACTCTGGCAGAGGTCAAGCGTTCCCGAAATTGCACTCGCCGGGCGCTTGACCGCCTGTTTCAGACGGTTATACTCGCGACATGACACTTGGCACCATCGGTTGTGGAAAAATGGGAACCACCCTCATCGGTGGCGCGATCCGTGCTGGCATCGTCACGCCGGACCAAATCATTGGCTGTGACCCGTTGCCTGCAGCGCGTGAAGCCTTTGCGGAACTCACATCTGCAAAAACCACATCCTCTCCAGCGGAGCTCGCCGACGCCTGCGAAGTGATTTTGCTCTGCACCATGCCCCTGCAGGCCGCCGCCGCCCTGCGGGAAGCCGCTCATGCCGCCGCCGGCCAACCCCGCCTGATCATTTCCATCGCCGCTGGTATCACCTTGGCGACCTTGGAAGCCGCCTGCCCGGAAAATTTCCGAGTGGTTCGTGCCATGCCTAACACTCCGGCACTCGTCGGCAAGGGCGCTGCCGCCTACTGTCTCGGCACGCGCGCCACCCCCGCCGATGCCGCCACCGCCGGCATGCTGCTAGGGGCGGTAGGCCTCGCCATGGAAATGCCCGAGCGCTTCATGAATCTGGTCACCGGTCTGTCCGGCAGCGGCCCGGCCTACGTGTACGTCGTCATTGAGGCCCTCGCCGACGGCGGTGTGCTTGCCGGCCTGACGCGTGCGGTGGCCTTACGATTGGCCGCGCAAACCGTGCTGGGAGCCGCTGCGATGGTGTTGGAAACCAACGAGCATCCGGCAGTTCTCAAGGACAAAGTCACCTCCCCCGGCGGCACCACCATCGCCGGCCTCGCCGAACTCGAACGCCTCGGCCTGCGCTCCGCGCTCATCGCCGCAGTG
>CAIQXC010000074.1 GCA_903875675.1 Akkermansiaceae bacterium | reverse complement strand
CCTCGATGATCATCGCCTGGGTCTCCACCGGGGCCTGGTTCCAATAATATCCCTCGTTAGTGCGCCAGCGCATGCCGAGTTCCTCGGTGTTGAGCGCGTTCTCGCCAAGCGACTTGATGATGGCCGGCGGCGTTTGCTTGTCGCCGAAGCGCCACAGCCCCAGGGCGGCATGGCAGCGCGTCATCAGGCACGGGTTATTCATCCAATACTTCGCGCCTTGCTTGAGGAAATAATCCACTGCTTCCTTGTTAGCGGCGGCGATCGGCCGTTGTTCCAGATAGAAACTGCGGCCATACAGATACATCGCGATGAACGAGCTGAAGTGGTCGTCTCCCCGGTCCTTGCGCTTTATCTCCTGATAGGTGTGGCTAATCTGGCCATCGAGCCAATCCAGCGCCCGCAGCGCAAGGTCGTTGTTGATCTTCAGACCGAGGTGTTTTAAGCGTCCGGTACCGGTGACGATGTAAAGTGTGATGTAGTCGCTGGCGCGGCCGCCGGGGAACCACGGCCATGCGCCGCTATCGAGTTGCATATCTTGGAGGCGTTGCATGGCACGAGCCATTTCGCTGTCGAGCCGGTTATCGTCGAACAACACACCGACGTTTCTTCGGGCTTCGGTTTCCGAATTACCGGCGCGCAACCACGGGGTTTCCTCGATCATCAGGCTTTTGAGGTCCTGGTTCTTGAGCAGCGGACTCTCCAGCGTCCTCGGCGCATTGCGCCAAAGCTCAAACACCCGGTGAATCTTCGGATCACTCTGCGCAATGTGCCGCGCCAATTGGTTAGCATAGTAACGGTTGAAAGTCTGCTCGGCACATTCGTGCGGGTATTCCATCAGATAGGGAAGCGCCATCACCGCGTACCACGCCGGCTGCGACACCACCTGCACGGTTAGCGCCTCATGCTTCAAGGTCTCTGACTTGCCACTCTCCAACAATTTTTTCATTTCAAACTCACGCGAGTCGGCATTGCGGATCGGCAGGGTGATCGACTCGGTGACGAGCTGGCGCTTCGAGAGCACCGCGATCATGCCCTCCTCACCATCGGATAGAGAAGCCGTGGCGGCCACCGCCTTGTAGGTCAGGAAGCCCGCGCCGTCGGGCACTTTAATGCGCCACGCCAATGTCTTGGACTCCTTGGCCGCTATCTCGAAAGGTTGCTCGGCATTTGTCAGGGCCAGCGCCGCATCACGCGACTCCAGTGTGGCGGCATCGGCAAAGCTCAGCTTGGCCTTGCCAGTTTGCGGCTTGTCGCTTTGGTTAGATACCTTGACCGTGAATTCGATCTCGTCGCCCTCACGCAGGAAGCGGGGCGGGTTCGGTTGCGCCATCAAATCCTTGGCGGTGACGGTTTCACCTTCCAGATAGCCGGAGCGGAGTTTGGCATCATGCGCGAAGCCCATGAAACGCCATTTCGTCAGGGCTTCCGGCATGGTGAATGTCATCTTCACAATGCCCTTGTCATCGGTCGTTAGATGAGGTTCGAAAAACGCGGTCTCCTGGAGGTTTTTGCGCGCTGAAATCTTTGAAAGATCGGCGGCAGGTGTCGGCGAATCTTGATAGGCACCTTTGCCATCAAAGGGCAATTTAAAATTCCCCTGAGCCATGAAGAGACCCGCCCTGGCCATCTTCATCGGAGCCGCAGCGGCGGCGGGGGCAGGGGCCGCCTCGAGCTTGTCAGCCACGGCTCCGTCCATGCCATAACTGCCTGCGCTACCGGCAAGGGCGCCGCCAAGGGCTAAGCCACGGGAATCGCCGTCGGAAAATCCATTGCCGCCGCCGAAGCCCCGGCCAAACCCCTTTGACCGCGCCTGGATGGGTTCAAACCAGATGCTGCCATCGGCGAGCCTGAACCAATCGTTAGACACCTCTCTGATGAAATGCCGGTAGCTTGGATGACCGTAGCCGGTGTGCGAATTCCAATTGCGCTCCCACTGTTGGAATGAAACCAGCCCGCCGACGCTCTCCAGATGGCAATGGTCGCCGTCCTGATAGAAACTCCCACTGAGCGACTCCGTCCACGAATGCATTGCGAACGCGTCCAGCGAAGCGTCGTACATCGCACCTAACATCTCGACGGCATTCTTTTGCGCGCCTTCGACGATCACCGACCAAGTTTCCTTGGCACCCGGTTCGAGCTTTGAGCGCATGGACTCAAACTTGAGTGTTAGATCGTGTTTACTCCATGGCACATCCACCGTGACGGACTCGCTATAGGTCCGGTTCTCATGGACAAACAACACACGCACCTGGAAGCCGCCGCGATGGGCTTCAGTCACCGGGAAGCGCAGCACCTCTTGGGTTTTGGCGGCGTCCGACCAGCCCTTTTGGAGGATCTTTCCGCGGTGTTCGATCTCGAAATACACCTTGCCTTTGGCATAACCGCTGCCCCACAGGCCAACGAATTCCTCGCCCGGCAGGACCTTTTCGCTCTTCATCGAGAAGTGATGCGCGATCTTCACGGGAAAGACGGCGGCCTGCGGGTCGAGCACGCGCAGCGGCAGCAGCGCGGTGACTTTCTTGCCGGCGGCGTCGGTGGTTTCCAACACGGCCCGGTATTCGCCGGCTGCCAGCTTGATCTCGCAGGACGCCTTGCCATCCTTGTCAGTGGCGAACTCATTTTTTTGCACAACCTCGTCCAGCTCCCAGCTGTTAGGATTGGCTGGATCCTTGATGGCGGAACGCTCGTTGCGGCTGCCCCAACCATACCCTTGCATTGCTAGACTTGTGCGCAAGACACTCGCCGGTTGCTTGAGACGGTGCACCGTCACCGTGCCCTTGGCCGCTACCGCCAGATCGTCGATGGTGGTCGTTTTGATAGTTAGTTTCACCGGTTTGGCAACTTCCTGCCACTCATCGGCAGTGAGTGATGCCTTCACTCCGACGTAACCGGCCTTGACGGCGCGGCTGGCGCTGCGGGTTTCACCGGTGCTATCAGTGACGTCCACGTTCACCAGATAGGAAAACACCGGCTCCTTGGTTGGATCAATGTCCTTGTCGGGCTCGGCGATGAAGTCAATATCAAACGTGCCATCCGGCTTGCTAACGAGTTCACCGTGGGCGATTTGCTTGGCGTCGTTGCCCTGCGGCATGAACCACCAGCACCAGTGGCACCAATCGGGCCACAAGGCGGTGCGGGTGACGCTCCATTTGACCTTGGCACCATCAATCGGCGCGCCGGTGTAGGACAGTGCCTTGGCGGTGACCACGACCTTCTCACCGAGTTTGGGTTCGGCCTTGGCCGGGCCGACTTCGGCATAGAACTTCGGCCGCTTGTATTCCTCGATGCGGATCGCTTGCGCGCCTCCCGCGCAGCGGATGAAGGCCTGGCCGAGGACCCGGTCGATCGGAGCGGTGAAGCTGCCGCTGAATGAGCCCACGTCGTTGGACTTGACCGCTAGCTTGGCGATGAGCTTTTCGTTTTGGTCTTGAAACACCACCTCGAAATCCTTGTTATTGACGGTGTGATAGTCGTTTTTCTGGCGGTCATAAAAGGCGGCGATGCCTTTGAAGCGGACGGTCTGTCCCGGCCGGTAGAGCACGCGGTCGGTGAAGAGATAGACCACAGTTTCGCGGTGTTTGTCACTATCAGGTTCGGGATAATAGGACCGGTCCTGGCCGCCCGCAAGCGAGTCGTCCTGATAGATCACTCTCGGAACGCAATTCCCGCGGCCTTCCCCAACGGAACTGTAGAATCCGTTAGCATCGGTGGTCTTGGTCTGGCTCACGCCCCAACTGTTGCCCTTGTTGTTATAGGTCCACAGCTCAACCTTCGCGCCCTTGAGCGGTTCGCCGGAAATCGCGTTACTAACAAACCCATCGTGACCGCCCTGGGTCGATCGGGTGGTGAGTGCCAGATCGGAGACCCAGACGCAGGTATAGCCGAGGCGGTTTTTGTTCAGGGAAAAATCCGCGTCGGCACTTGATACCAATTCGTAGCAGCCCTTGGCGACGTCTGAGGGCGCGTCGAGCTGGCAGGATTTCTCCAAAAAATCTGGAGTGGCTGCTAGGTCCACAGACCATTCTTTGATCGGCTTGGCGGCGAGCAATTTCTTGAGGGATTTTTCGTCATTGCCGTAGTGGTTGAAGCCGCTGTGCTCCGGGCTCCACTTAGCGGGGTAGAGGCGGAACCAGAGCTTATTGATATTGCGGTAGCGCAAATCGAACTGGGGCTTGGCGGCATTCCACACCAGCTCGGTGGACGCTAAAAACTCCTTTTGCTCAATGGCATCAATGGCGTTCAAACACATCGCTCGGAAGGGCGAATCAGCAAATGCCTCGCGGCCGGCAACGGCGATCTCACGAGCCTCGGTCATGCGTTTCTGGCCGATGAGCAAATGAGCGAGATTGGCGCGGGCCAGCGATTGCAAATCATTGCCTGCGGCGGCGGTGATCATCTCACGCAGGCGTTCCTCCAAGCGCTTGTCGGCGTGATCTCCGGTGACGGCGCCCTTGGCCCAGCCAAGACGCTGCAATTCGGCGTGGATGCGCGGCGGGACGTCTGCCTGATGGAACTCCAACAACTCCTGATAGAGATGGATAGTTTTGAGCTTCCAGGATTTCTCATCAGTGCTTTGGGGTTTCCATGCAAGAAACTCAGCGGTCGTGCCAAACGCCGGGGACTCATTATCGAAGGTGAAGGAATCCTCGGCGGCCGCGTTCACTTGCTCTTCCATGGCATAGAAGGCGAGGATCTGATGGACCAGAAAATCGTAGAGGGTCGGGCGCAGGGCGTCGGGTGCCGTGCCTTTTGCCAGCAAGATATCATAGTCACTGACAGGGATTTTCCGGAGTGCCTCGCGAGCGGAGAGCGCCAAGTTGAAGCGCCCGTCGATTTCGCCCAATATGCGTTTGAGGTCCCACGTCTGGATGTCATCGCCCGGCTTCTCGGCCGTCTGGCTGCGCTGCATGAATTGCCAGCGGTTTTGATGGAAATACTCCCACAACCACAGCGCCTGGATGGTTTGGAGCACCGGCCGCATCGGCTCCGGTGCCTTGGCCAGTTCCACATCCAGCCCCTTGATGCGGCCAATGGCATCCTTGCCCTCGGCGATGCGCCCCTCTAGCAACACCCGCTGGGCAGTGGCACGCAGCGCCTCCGGCCAGGCATTTTCGGCGCGGGCTTGTTGGTCGATGGTCACCAGCACAGTGACGGCCGATTTGGGCAAATCCTTGGACAGGTGTTGCTTGACCTCGTTCCACGCTGCATCGCGGGGAGCGGCGGAGCCGAGCAAGGTGGACATGGCAATGAGCAGGCAAACGCTTGATGTTTTCATAGCTGGAGCAGACGGGTAAAATCGACGCGCGGAGAGGTTTTCGTGGCTGGAAACTGCCAAAAATTCCGCTTCAGTACAACGCAATTAACACCCGCATCCGGTATTCCTTAGAAAATACCGGCTGGATCAGGTCATCAAGAACTCAGGGTGCTACAACGCATCGGCATGGGCGGCTTCCCATGCGGCGTCGGCGTCGGCGAAGTAGCGGACGCGCACTTTTTTATATTCCTTGGAGGAATAAAGGGCCTGCCACTCGCCCAGCCCGGTGGCTTCGGCGATGGCGGCCAGCGTTTGCTCACAGTCGGCCTCATTCTTGCCGTGGATCATCGTAAACAGGTTGTACGGCCAATCCGCGTAGCTCGGCCGTTCATAGCAATGACTCACCGCCCGAAACCCCGCCATCACCGCCCCGATGCGCTCAAGCGCCTCGGCATCTCCCTGCGGACCGGCCCACACGCCCATCGCATTGGCCCCGAAACCAGCCTTGCGGTGGTGGAGCACAGCGGCAAACCGGCGCATCCGCCCACTGGCTAGAAAGTCGTCGTGCATCTGGCGCAACCTCTCAAACGGCAGACCCAATTCAGCGGCCAAATCCACAAATGGGCTGGGTGTGACCGCCAGATCCCGCTGCAAAGCCCGCACGAAGGCGATTTCCCCGGCACTGAGTTCTTGGGTGGCACTGCGGTTTTTATCGCTGTAGGCGGGGGCCACCTGGTCATCCGGCCGACTGTCGCCCTCGACGTCGAAGCGCACGCCGATCTTATGCAACTTGAGAGTGGGCAACAGGCGGGTGCTCAGCGACCCCGACTCACGGTGCAAAACCTCCACCGTTTTTTCCAGACCCAGGCGGCTGGTGGGCGGAATGGCGATGGTGTACCACAAGTTGAACTCATGGTTGCGCAGGTAATTGTGACTCACCCCAGGATGGGCCGAAATGATCGCCGCTGCCTCGTCAACCCGATCCGGTGCCACCTTGGCCGCCACCAAGCTCGACGCATATCCGAGGCTGCGGGTGTCAAAAATCGCACTGATCTGACGGATCACCCGTTCGCTCTTGAGCCGCTTGATGCTGGCAATTGTCTCGTCTTCGCTCAGCCCGCAGCCCTCGCCCAACTCGGCGAAGGGATGAGCGGTGAACGGTACGGCTACCTGCAGCAAGCCCAGCAGGGCGGCATCTTGGGGGTGGGTGAAGGCGGTCATGGGGCGAGGCGCAATACACGGAACCCGCGTCCGTTTGAAAAGCACAATCTTCCGCTTATTCGCCTGACGCCTCTCCAGCCGGGCCTCCGCCGCGAGAATCCGATGGTCCGATCGGACCCCTGAGAAATGCACTCGCCTGTTCTTCATTCTTTCTGCTTTCAGCTTTCTCCAGACCAATAACGGCTAACAAGTCATGGATGCCAACCTTCCATTCGAAAATCAACCAACGGTCATCGGTGGATATGAGCGCTAGGTTGAAGAAATATCGCTTGCGGAACACGCGGGATGACGCTCGCGGCAACCTTCAACCTTCAACCTTCAACCTTCAACCTTCAACCTTCAACCTTCAACCTTCAACCTTCAACCTTCAACCCAGGAGGGCCAGGAGGCGGCGGCAGACCTCCTCGACGTTGGAGCGCGAGTTGAAGGCGGAGATCCGGAAAAACCCCTCGCCAGCGGAGCCGAATCCCGAGCCCGGGGTGATGACCACCTGAGCCTCGGACAACATCTTGTCAAACATGTCCCATGAGCTCAATCCGGCCGGGCAAGCCACCCACACATACGGGGCATCAACGCCACCAAACACCGATAGCCCGGCCGCCGTGCAAGCTTCCCGCAGGAGCTTGGCATTGCCCATATAATGGTCGATCAATCCGGCGACCTGCGCCTTGCCGGCCTCTGAAAAGATCGCGGCAGCGGCCTTTTGCACGGGATAGCTGGCACCGTTGAATTTGGTGCTGTGGCGGCGGGACCAGAGTTGGTTCAAAGGCACTCGGCCGCCCATGCCGTCGCTGCCGGTCACTGACTTGGGGATGATCACGTAACCACAGCGCACACCAGTGAATCCCCCATTTTTTGAGAACGAGCGGAACTCAATGGCACACTCGTGGGCCCCTTCAATCTCAAAGATCGAGTGAGGAATGGCCGGATCCTGGATGAACGCCTCGTACGCCGCATCAAATAGCAAGATTGCATCATGCTCCCGAGCATAGGCAACCCATGCTTCCAACTGTGCCCGCGAAGCCACCGCCCCGGTCGGATTGTTTGGGAAACACAGGTAAATGAGGTCCGCATGCTCGTTAGGCACGGCGGCCACAAAGCCGTTAGCGGGATGGCAAGGCAGATAGAGCAAGCCAGCGTAGGTTCCCTTGGCATCGGCGTCGCCGGTATTGCCGGCCATCACGTTGGTATCCACATAAACCGGATAGACAGGATCCGTGATGGCGATGATGTTGCCCTGGCCGAAAATATCGAGAATATTGCCGGTATCGCATTTGGAGCCGTCGGAGATGAACACTTCATCGGCGCTGATGCCCAATCCCGCGAATTGATGCTCCACGATGGCCTGACGCAAAAACTCATACCCTTGTTCCGGTCCGTAGCCCTTGAATGTTTCCCGCCTACCCAATTCCTCAACCCCGGCGCGCATCGCCTCGACGGCGGCCGCTGGTAGCGGTTCGGTCACGTCGCCAATCCCGCAGCGGATGATGCGGGACGCTTGCGCCGGATTGGCCTCGCTATATGCCCGCACCCGGCGGGCAATTTCTGGAAACAGATAACCGGCTTTTAGCTTGAGAAAATTTGCATTGATGGTGGCCATGGAGCCGCGACCTTAGCGGCTAAACCGCCACCGTGCAAGCCTCAGAATATGGAACACTCTAACTACCTGACGCTATCTCTCTCTCTAACGCATTCCGAATGGTCATGCGGATGCATGAGAATCTCCCGGGCTGCCGGGTATTGTCGTATTGCGTGATGACCCACCCTGTGCAATCAAAATTCTTGTCTGCGGTATCAGTCCGCCACTGGGGTCCGGGCACGCTCTCCGGAGCCATCAATTTGCAATACAACAAGCTAAACGAACTGTATTGGACGGGCCGCCCGTTCCCCTCCCGAGGGGGCGGCGGAAGAATCTTTGCCAAATTCCAAAATTCCCTGAAACAGCCACTCGCTGCCACCCGTAGTCACACGGCTTTCCCCTGCTGACGGGGGATTCGCCAATCTCACACTCATGCAAGCCACAAGACGCCACTTTTTGAAAACCACGGCCTTGGCCTTGGGAATGCCAACGATTATTCCAGCCTCTGCGCTAGGGAAAAACGGGGCGGTGGCCCCGAGCAACCGCATCGTGATGGGTGCCATCGGCATCGGTCCGAGGGGGAGGGAGGACCTTGGGGCGTTTCTCAAGCAGCCTGACGTCCAGTTTGTGGCCATCGCCGACGTGCAGGAGGAACGCCGCGAGATTGTCCGCCGCATGGCTAACAAGCAAT
>CAIQXC010000073.1 GCA_903875675.1 Akkermansiaceae bacterium | reverse complement strand
TGCAGCTCCCCACGACGCATCGCTGCGCCGCAGTAGCACTCGGCTACCCGTCGGTTCCACGTCACTGACGGACTCAGACTTTCACTGGTTGGTTTCATGGTTTCATCAACGCACGGAGTGTGGGCGTCCTCGCCCACCCGAAATCCCCAAGTTCAAGCCACCCATGTTGTGGCCCCGCCAGCAGTTGCCCTATCTGGCCTGCACCTCCCGCCTGATGGACAAGCCCCTCAGCATCATCCTCCTCTCTCAGTGTTCCTCCTCAAAAGCGCCACAGGGTCGAACAAGTTCAATCTCCTGAAATCGCCGTCAAGCTCAGGAACCGCGCAAGAATATCCGTGGTTCTCATTTCTGAATCTAGGATAAGACGTTCGCTATTTGCCAGGACAACGAATTCTATATTCGGTCGGCAAGGACCTCGTCGATTCAGGCGGGTCGAATTATTTCACAGTTCAGGGCAAAGCCAAGGAAGTGCCTCGCGACGATTCCCGCGACATGGTGTTTAGATTTTTCGGGCCGAATTGACTCCCAGAAGGACCGCTTTGGACATAGAAACGAACCCACGCGCCAACTTCCGCACAGCAACCTCGCCCAAGAGCCGTGAACTACAGTTTCCGTCAAAGGAACGGTGAAGATCTCAGATCCTTGCCGCCCCAAGCGTGGCAGCGGGAACCCACTCAACGCGGAATGAATCGCGGGGAAATATGGCTCGCTGATCTGGGGTACATGGGTAGGCGCAGCTCCTCCAGAGTTATTTTTTCACCGGATAGCCGACCGTCTGAGCGAGTGTGATCCGCTGCTCGGGACGGAGTTTCCAGGCGTCAACCAACGGCTGACGCTCGCCCAGTTCATGAACCACCGTAGCCAGGCCAGCGGAGGCGCACCAGAGATAGACGTTTTGGCTGATAGACCCGGTGTCAGCCCACGCATAGGGCTCCTTGGCTTCAGGCTTAGCCTTCACCAGACGGGCAAAATCCGCGACAAACACCAGTGCCACGGGTGCCACCTTGACGAAATCCTGGCCACCAGTCTTGGCCCTCATATCCCCTTCGGCGATTGGATCTAGGCGGTTCTCCTTGGCGTTGTATAGGAACACTCCGTCGGCGAGCGCCACGTAGATATCAATCTCCTGCGAGTTCATGGCCGACGGCGCGGTGCGGTGATCAATGGCCGGCCGGTTGATTCCAAACGCCGCCCACAACAAGTCCGAGAGCTGTTGCAGATCCAACGCCTTCTCACTGAATTCACGACTCGACTGCCGCTCCGCCAGCGCCTGCATCAACGGCTTTCCGCCGTCGGTATGGGGCGCAGGCAGGATCCGTGGCTGCAATTCGGCGGCTGCTTGGGAAACCAGCCCAACCAGCAAGGCAGCCGGCAAGAGATTGACGACACGGCGGCATACGGTGGCAAGTGAATTCATGGTGAGACAGGGGTGCGCCCATCACGCCGAAAATGCAACCGAAATCGTCATCCAGTCATGAATTACAACAGACATCTAAGCACCCGAGACATGCAGGTCGCCGGGCAAAGGAAATGGGCCGGCATCACCCAACCCGGCACGGGCCACCTGCTTCGCCACTCGATGGCCACCGACGTGCATTGCAGCGGGCTGACATCCGGCATGCCGGAAGATTTTGGTTTGCCCGGCACTCACTAGCGGGGCATGCTCCGGGCATGCCACAGCGTGTATTTCTCGGATGGGACCGGCCGTTTTTGATGCTGGCGGCGAAATGGATGTTAGAGCGGTGCGAGCAACTGCCGGGCATGCTGGTGGTGGTGCCGACGGCGGAGAGTGGTCGGCGCCTGCGCGAGGCGTTGGCGGAGGGAGTGGGTGCGTTGTTGGCGCCACGCTTGACGACGCCGGGTGCATTGATGAAACTTGAGAGTGGCCCGGGAGAGGAGGCACCGGAGTGGGCAGAACAAGTGGCATGGGTGGAAGTGCTGGAGGAGGTGAGGGATTGGTCGGCGTATGAGGAGTTGTTTCCCGAGGCACCGGAAGCGGACGGCGAGTGGGCCGCAGGCATGGCGAGGGAACTGGTGGAACTGCGGCGTTCCCTGCAGGAAAACGCCCTGACGCTCAGCTCCGCCGCACGACGACTGGGCGACACGGTGGAGGCGGGGCGCTGGGACGCGCTCGCCCGGCTGGAAGGATGGGTCGAGCGGAAGTTGGAAAGTTGGGGGTACCAGAGTCGGAGTCGTGGGCTGGCTGGGGACTTCAAGATTCCGGCGACAATTTCCCATGTGGTTTTGGCAGGGGTGGCGGAAATGCCGCCGCTTATCGAACGGGCGCTGTTGGCATGGGCGAAGGATGGCGGCTTGACGGTGCTGCTCGGTGCGCCAGAAGGGGAAGCCGATGGGTTTTCGGCGGTCGGGCGACCGCTGCCGGGGTGGTGTGATCGGCCACTGCCTTGGCCGGATGGCGGGCTCGGATCGGTGCAGGTGGTGGCAGATCCGCGCCAGCAAGCCGTGGAGGCGCTGCGGATCATTGGCCAGGTAGGCGCTGCCTCCAATGATGTGGCACTGGGCGCTGCCGACACGGAAGTGGGCGAGGAATTGGCCCGGGCGCTGACTCGTGGTGGCTGGCCAGCCTTTCATCCGGCGGCACCCCAACC